>JASHTR010000582.1 GCA_030040455.1 Terriglobia bacterium
CTCCAGGGCCCTCTCAGCGGGGCCCAGCTTCGCGACGAAGGCGTCGCCATTGCCACCGTTGCTTGATTGCTCAGGGCTTAAGGTCGGAAAATCCGTTGAGTTGGTTTCCCCGCAAAGATAGACATTGCCGGAACTATCGACCGCGACACTGTAGGCGATGTCGCCTCCGCTTCCACCTAAATAGGTCGAATAGATCAGCACCGGGTCGATCACCAGCGGCTCATTCCTCCGGTATCCCCACGCCACCAACCCTATCTCGTCCTTCCCCCTCCACGCATACTTCACCCCGACCTGCCGCCTTCGCCCTCCCTCTTCCTGGTACGCCTCTGGCCTCCCCAGTCTGATCTCCCCTGCCTTCGTCGCCAGCACGACTTCCCCTTCCTTGTCCACCCGCACCCTCTCCGCCCCTTCGATCTTCAGCCGCACTGCCCCCACGTCCGCCCCTGGCTTCACCTTAAAGTCGTATTCCAGCGCCCCTTCATGCCCGTAGTATACGAGGTCAATTCCGCGGTACACGCCCTCGTACTCCACTCGACGATAAGTCGGCACGTCCCTATGCCACCCCTGCGGATCACGCCCGATGAAGTAGTTGCTTTTCCCTGCCAGCTCTTCCTCACCTCTCACGGCCACTCCCGCACTTGCTCCTTCCAGCCTCAGCCGCAATACCGATTCCGCCGCCTTCGAACTTGCCTTTACGCCGGGCGACATGCGCTGGAACGCCAGCACCGCTTCATTCGAAGTCAAAAATACCGTGTATCCTGCCCTCCGCGCCAGGAACCGTACCCGCTTGTCCGTTTGCCCTTCGTTCCGCTCAAAACTCAGGGGCAGGCGGCCGTAGGCGGAAACGACGGTTGAATGGGAAACTCGCTGGCCGCGATAGGCTCCAACAGTAGTCCCGAGACCAAATCCGGGGCTCAAGGCTGCTATCAACAGCGCTATCGGAAAAGAATGCAAAGTGCGCATAAGGTTAGTGGTCCTCAAAATAGGAGATTGACGCACCAAAGTCTACAAGTGCCGCCCCATCGACCGGCATTTCCTTAATCTGGAGAAAGAATACCTCAGATTCAAGGACTGGGGTTCACCGCCAGATTCGTCGTCGTGGTGCGCGTTACAGCGGAATTGCTGCCCAGTGTTCCGGTAATGGTTAACGTGTAAACGCCGGTTGGCGTTCCCACCGGCGCAGGGTTGCTTCCTATGAAGCCATAATTCTCATTGCAGCTTACTCCGCTCATTACCAATAGGAAGATTCCAAGAACTGCAAGAACCCAATAGAATCGCAGCCTGCCCGCCATTAATAATTTCCGGCGGCTGGCCAGGAAGCCAGCCAGCAGCAACAGCAAGCCCGCGCCGGCTATCCACGGCGCGCGGGGAAACAGCGGCCGCGAGCCAGTGGGCCAGATAAAAAAGCGTGAGCTTTGGATTTGGCTGGTTGTAGTCACTGTAAAGGTAGCTGTCGCTGTGGAGGTCCCGTTTAGCGTCACGCCGCCCGTAGGCCACGTGCAAGTTGCATTGGCTGGCAGCCCGGCGCTGCAACTCAACAGCACGACCTGATTGAATCCATTTAGGGGTGTAGCTGTCACGGTGTAGGAGGTGCTATCGCCCGCCGTCACGGTGCCAAGCGACGGACTGATGGACAGCGAAAAGTCGGAAAAAAAGACGCTCAACGGGAGCGTTACGGTTTGAGTGCCGCTCGTGCCGGTCACGGTTATATTCGTCGGATTAGCGCTCGATGCCGAGAGGCTGCTTACCTTGAGAGTGCTCGACTGCCCCGGTGTTATTGAAGAGGGGTTGGCAGAGCAAGTAGCCGACGAGGAACTCGATGACGAGGAGCACGATAATGAAATGCTTGAAGTGAAATTATTTGCGGCCGAGGCCGTTATCGTAAAAGTGGTGGACGTTGTTCCAACCACAACGGTATTCTCGCGACTGCTGGAAGAAAGGCTAAAGGCCGCCGCGCCACTCCCGGAAAGAGAGACGGAGGGGCTTCCGGACGCATTGCTGGTCACTGAAAAAGAGCCGGTAAGGGAGCCGCCCGAGGCTGGCGCGAAGAAGATGGTGGCCGAACACCCTGCGCCTGAATTGAGGACGAATGGAGTGGCGCCGCAATTATTCGTCTCTGTGAAGTCTCCACTTATGGAGATTGCCGTAACCGTGATCGACGTTTGGCTTCCATTCAAAATCTGAACGACCTGGCCAGCGCTTGTGGTGTCTATCGTCTGAGTGGGAAACGTGATGCTGGAGGGCGTGATCGTCAAAGTTCCAGCACCGCCTGTAGTCCCATTTCCCGTCACGGCGATGGTTTGAGGGCTTCCCGCGGCATTGTCCGTGATGGTCACCTGGTCGGTGATCGACCCCGGGGTCTGTGGCGTAAACGTGAGATTAATCGTGCAAGTTCCGCCGCCAGCCGTAACCGTTGTTCCACAGTTATTTGTCTCTCCGAACTCTTGCGTCCCTGCAATCTGGGTGATACTTAATGGCGCGCTCCCCTCATTGATCAGTGTCAAGGTTTGAGCGGGGCTTGTTTCATTTACGGTCTGGTTCCCAAAGTTAACGGTCTGAGGAGTTAAAGCCACTCCCGGCGCGTCAGCAGGATTTACCTTGACGATAAAGGCGTTGCCTGATGTGCCTTGGCCCATGTAGGTGCCCTCCAGGGCACCCGAGATTACAGGAAAGTTGGATGATTCCGTGCTTCCGGCAACGTAAGGAATACCGGAAGAATCGAGTGCCACGGCTTGCGCGTAATCCGCTGCGCTTCCCCCCAAGAACGTGGAATAGAGGGCAGAACCTGAAGGTCCGAGCCTGACGATGAAGGCGTCGGCGCAGACGCTGCCGCTACAGCTCCCCGCGCCTGATATCCCCAGGATTGTCTGCATCGGATCGACGGTTGGGAAGTCACTCGATTGCGTGTAGCCCACTACCACGACGTTGCCGGAGGCATCCACCGCGATCGCATTGGCTTGATCGGCCTGGCTTCCTCCAATATAAGTGGAATAAACGATCGAAGCGGCGCCGGGGCTTAGCTTGGTCACAAAGGCA
>JASHTR010000583.1 GCA_030040455.1 Terriglobia bacterium
TTATCCGCACGGGCTCGTAGCGGAGAATCCCGCGAAGCTTTGTCCGCTCCGGTGCAGACCAGGCATCGTGAGCGGCGGGATCCTGCGGTATGGGCGAACGCTGGATCTCAGCGGCAAACTTTTTCGCCAAACTCAAGATTGTGAGGTTATCCGCCGGGATGCCAACCGCCAGCGCGTCGTAGCTTTTGACCTGTGACGCGACGGGTATCTCTCGATTAGCGATGGGTAGGTGGAATTTCTGAGTGAAGAATCTGTAGGATTGCTGGCGGTTGTCGAGCATGTAGTTATGCGTGCCGGGCTGAATGTTTTCGTGCCATTCGAGCGATGACTTTTGGCCGAATAGTTGAAAGATCGGCTGGACTTCCCTAAATACGTAAGGCTTCACGAGCGGGGCACGAAAGCAACAGTCATCCGTAGCGTTATAGACTTCCAACGTGGGCCGGGGAGCGCGCATCGCCACGAGCGCCGGGTAATCCAGCACCGTGTAAAAGTCAGTCGGGTTTTGTTCCATATCACCAATGCCCTCGGGAGTGCGGCCCGGGCCAGAAATCTTGTCGAGACCGGAAAGAATCGATTCGAAGCCCGCCACGGGAATTGCCGTATCCACGCGAGGGTCGAGCGCGCTCAGCATGATGGTTTGCCAGCCGCCGCCGGAGAGCCCCGTTATACCAATCCGGCGGCGATCGACGTGGGGATCATTCCAAAGGTAATCGAGCGGACGGCGCATAGCCAGATAAAAGAGCCCCACCGCATTCGCGCCCACCAGGTCCAAATCGCCCTCGAAATTAATATGATCGTTATCCGGCTGGCGCAACTCGCCCATATCGATCCATTCCGGCGTCAGAGCGATCATGCCGCGCAAGGTGTAATTGATGCACAACTTCTGATTGAAATCCATCGCCTTGCCTTTTTCGAAGTGGCCTAAAACGGACAAGACCGCCGGCGCCTTTCCGGCCAAATGCACAGGCTCATAAAGCAGCGCCGTCGACCAGAAGCCTGGGACGATTTCATAGCGAAGCTTCTCAATCCGATAACCGTTCCCCGGAATCGCTCCTTCCGCCACAAAATGGGGCGGCGCCGTTACCCACTTTTTTGGCCAGCCGTGAAAAATTACTTCGCTCAGCAAGCGTTCCCGCAGGGCTTCCGCCTCACGCGTCCATTGCGCCGCACTTGCCGCAGAGGGCAGTTTCGGCACTCGCTCCATCACGTACTGCCGCAACTCGTAACCCCAAACATCAGATGTCTCGAGCGGCTGATCGAAAATCGGCTTCAGGTTCCAAGGATAGATTTGGGCGCCGGCCTCGAGAGCGGTGAGGAGAACGAGCGTGAGGAGCAGCGCCTTGCTTGGCTTCAATGGTTGTCTTTCGGGTGCGGCGGTGATGATGCCGTTTGCAGCCGCAGCACCACCAAGTCATAGATTTTCAGGCGCGGGACGCGGAAGGATGCCTCGCCGCTGCGCACTGCAACCCGCAGGGGCTGGGAATTGCCGCTGTCCGGGCTCTCAACCGTCACGGTCTTGACGTTGAATCCCTTCGGGATACGCACCTGCGCTGAAATGTTTTCTACTGGCTGGGCGGTATGGTAGTTCACCAGGTGGAGAAGCAGCGCTGGAAGGGCCGGCTGCGACTCAAGTTCCATGGTGACGGCGGCAGGTGCGTCTATTTTGGCCGAGAGCTGCCCCCCCGCCGCCCATTCAACCGCATCGAGCAGCGTCGAGCTATTCTTAGGAAGCGCCCAATACTGATTGCTTACATCATAGCTCATCATCGCCGGAGGCGGCGGGATGGCCGGGACAATCCGGGGAATGTACACTACCCGTCCTTTCCCAAATGTCCGGCGAACCGGAGTATCCAGCACGTCCGGGTCGGGGGGATGTTCCATGCCAAGCAGGCCGGCGAGTCCGAGCTTACTGCGAGAAAGCCGCCATGCAGTGAGCATCGAAGTGTTGCCCGTGGCCACGAGCCCGCCGCCTTCGCGGACGAATTGCCGGATGGCGGAAATTTGCGCATCGCTCAGCGCGTCCTGATCCGCCAGCACGAGCACTTTATATGGTTTCAGGTCCGCGAGCTGCTTATCAAAGATGATTGCAAAGGGGAGCTTGTCTTGGATGAGCGTTTGTTCGAAAAGAACCGTATTGAAGAGACAGTGCCAGGGATTGAACTGGTTTGAAGCGAAAGAGCGGAGCACCGCGACATCCGCGACGGTCGCCGTATGTCGCAACTCCGCCTGATGAGCGTGAAAGAACCGGATGTAGTCTTCCGTGGCGGGCGTCAGTACCGTGCCACCTTCGTCGCGGCCCGCGACCACTCCTAAATTGTTGTCGTTGTAGGCAATGGCTTCGGCAAGATTCAGTTCTTCTGATAAATTGTAGCCGGGCGGGATATTGCCGTAAGGGGTCACGGTGCGCTCCCAGCAGATCAGCGACTTGCCCATGGTTCGGGCTTCCTTGTAAGAGCGGATTCTTGAGATCAGCCGGCCATCCTGCGTCCATGCAGGCCAATTCGCCTCTTCGGTCCAGAAGAAATCGCCGTGCTGGAACAAGCGCTCGGGGTCGATTCCGTAGATGAATCCCACGTTCGCCGCCGGGTTCATGATCGGGTTGGCGGCGACCGTGACGCCGGGATTCAGTTGATGGATATAGTTAACGTATTGCCCGTAGCGCTGGGCTAGGCTCTGGCATCGGAATAACGCCCATTCCTGCCGCAGAGGATCAAGCATCTCCTGCAGCCGGACCGGAGGAGATTCGAGGTCTGCCACGGGCGGAATGATGTTCGCCAATTGAGTGAAGCCCAGGCGCGCTTCCAATTGGGGATTGGTGTATTTCGCGCGCAAATATTCACGAAACTGGTCGCGGCAATAAGAATTTTGGCAGGAGTACGGCTCAGGCCACCACATCATCTGATCGAAATGAATCATGTCGTAGTGAAGGTTCTGAATACCGGTTCGCAGCACCTTCTGAATGTAAGCCTGGTAACCTGGAGCGTT
>JASHTR010000584.1 GCA_030040455.1 Terriglobia bacterium
GACATGTTCTCCGCGATGGGGACAGGCCCGCGCCTCCGCATTATGCGCTTGCTGCTTTCGGCACACCCGGACGGGTTGGTCGTTAGCGACATTGGCTCGGAGTTGGGCATCCCGGCTTCAACGCTATCACACCATCTTGAAAAGCTGAAGAACGAGGAGTTGGTGAAGGTCAGGCGGGGAGGCACGTACCTCTGGTACTCCGCCAACACCGATGTTTTGCAGGAGCTTCTTGGCTTCCTCTACGCGGAGTGCTGCACCCGAAATAAGGCGATAGAGCCGCAGGCGATTATCGGCTTCTGTAAGTGAGAGGGTTTGATGATTAGGCCAAAAGTGCTCTTCATCTGTTCTGATAACTGCTGCCGGACACAAATGGCGGAAGCGTTCTTGTGCAGTATGGCCGGGGATCGGTTCGAGGCAATAAGTGGGGGGGCGGAAGCGACGGGGACGCTCGACCCTGACGCGGTAGCGGCCATGTGGGAAGTCGGCATAGATATTTCGGGGCAACAGACGAAGAAAATTGACGGGTTTATGCGCGAGCGCGTGTCCTATGTCGTCACGCTCTGCGACCGCGAGGATGAGCGGACCTGCCCGATTTTTCCGTTCGCAATCTGGCGGCTGGAATGGCCGATTGAAAACCCGGCGACCGCTAAGAACCGTGAGGAACACCGCGCAATGGTACGCCGCGCCCGTGATGAAATTCGGCAACGGGTCGCGGATTTTGTGCAGACGAACGGTTGATTGAGGAAAGGCAAATTATGGAACTCAAGGAAATGGTGAGAGAGAAATACGGGCAAGCCGCGTTGCGCATCAACGCAGGGGGTAGCTCGTGCTGTGGAGCTTCGGCGGCGCTCGATGGCTGCTGTGACCCGATTACCTTAAACCTGTACGACGTCGCGCAAACCGGCGAGCTACCACAAGAGGCCGTGTTCGCCTCGCTCGGCTGCGGAAACCCTACCGCGCTCGCGGAATTGAAGCCGGGGGAAACCGTGCTTGATCTAGGCTCGGGCGGCGGCGTTGACGTTTTGTTGTCGGCGCAGCGCGTCGGGCCTTCCGGCAAAGCCTACGGCCTCGATATGACCGATGAAATGCTGGTGCTTGCCCGTGAGAACCAGTGCAAAGCCGGGGCGGAGAATGTCGAGTTCCTCAAAGGAGAAATCGAAAACATTCCACTGCCGGACAACTCGGTCGATGTGATTATCAGCAATTGCGTAATCAACCTGTCGGGCGACAAAGACCACGTGCTAGGCGAAGCCTTCCGCGTTCTGAAACCGGGTGGCCGTTTCGCCGTTTCGGATGTGGTCACACACGGGGAAGTCCCCGCAGAGGTGCGGCAAAACATGCGGCTCTGGGTCGGCTGCATCGCGGGAGCGCTTCAGGATTACCAATACGTCAGCAAACTCGCCAAGGCGGGTTTTGAAGATATCGACATCGAACCGACCCGCATATACGACATTGAGGATGCCCGCACCTTCTTGACGGGGCAGGCCGTCGATGTGGACGCGATTGCGCCACAAGTGCAGGGTAAATTTATGAGCGCTTTCATTCGCGCGACAAAGCCCCCCACGGGCTGCTGTGCATGACGCGCGCGCGCCGCATCACTGCCGAAGCTGTCGGCACTGCCTTTTTGCTGGCGGCTATTGTCGGCTCGGGCATCATGGGTGAGCGTCTGGCCGGAGGAGATGTGGCAATGGCGCTTCTCGCCAACACGCTCGCGACCGGCGTGATGCTGGTAGCGCTCATTCTGACTTTCGGGCCGATCTCCGGGGCGCATTTCAATCCCGCTGTGACATTAGCCGACGCCTCGCAGGGCGGTCTGGCGTGGGGTGAAGTGCCGGGATACATCGCGGCGCAGATTGTCGGCGCGTTCGCTGGTGTCGCGGCGGCGCATCTCATGTTTGGCGAGGCGGTGTTTAGTGTGTCTCGCCATGCGAGGGCCGGGGGTGCGCAAATTTTCAGTGAGTTCGTTGCGACTTTCGGGCTGCTCTGTGTCATCTGGGGTTGCGCGCGGCTGCGCTCCTCGTCGGTGCCGTTCGCGGTCGGCGCATACATCACGGGGGCCTACTGGTTTACGGCGTCAACATCTTTTGCAAATCCCGCGGTGACCCTTGCACGGTCGGCAAGTAACACCTTCGCCGGAATCCGGCCAGCAGACGCGCCGGGGTTCATCGTGGCGGAATTCGTTGGGGCAGCGGCGGCGACATTGCTGTTTCGCTGGCTAGTGCCGTCGCTGCCGAAAGATGCTGCCTCCGTGGTCATGTCTCATTCTGAAAGGTCGAGTTCATGAGCGACAAGAAGCGGGTGCTGATGCTCTGCACCGGCAATTCCGCGCGTAGCCAGATGGCCGAAGGGCTGCTGCGCCACGACGCCGGGGATAGGTTTGACGTGGATAGCGCTGGCACAAAGCCTTCCAGCGTGCGCCCAGAAGCGATCGCGGTGATGCGCGAGCTGGGCATCGACATAAGCGGGCATCGCTCCAAATCCGTGCAGGAATTCGACGGGCAAAAATTCGATTACGTCATCACCGTCTGCGACAGCGCGAGAGAGTCCTGTCCCGTGTTCTTCGGAGCGGCAAAAGAGCTGCACCGCGATTTTGAAGACCCGGCCGCGCTCACCGGCTCCGAGGAAGAGCGCCTTGCGCTGTTCCGGCGCGTGCGTGATGAGATGCGCGGCTATTTAGAGAAGTTTGCACGCCAAGCGGCACAAGGACCGGGCCAGGGCAAAGCCTGAAACAGAAGGTATTAGGGCATGATTTAGGGCTGTGCGCGACCAGGCGCGAGGACGTAGATGCGGGCCGCGCCTAAGCCGCATTCAGCAGCCGTGTATGAATGCGCCGGGCGACGGACTCTGGCACGCTGTAGATAGTGTGGGCCTTCTTCCTCCCCATCCGAATCTTAATCAACCCTGGCTCATCCTTCACGAGCTTGCGGATTTATAAGGCTTTTTAAAGCGGGGAAGCGTGGTGGTTACACACCAGGCGTCCCCTAACCTAACAAAGGAACGAACTCTTAAAAAACGAGTGCGCACTCAACATTTATAATTTTTACTTCGACGATGCGCCCGGCGGCGGACTTGTGGTGGCGGGTTGAGGCGTTACCTGGCTCAGGTTAACTGTGTAATAGTTGAAGAACGGTTTTTGGGGGGGAGCCACCTCAACGGTTTCAATGCATTGACCGGGATTGAGATGCGTAATGGTGCGTCGGAAAAGCACTCCCGGCGGGGGCATGGCTCCGCCTTCCGGATCGAATTCAACTTCACCGTGGTCCACGGAAACGCGATAATGCGTCACAAACCCGTTTGAAGAGTAGAGATTCAGCTCAAAGCCCTTGCCGGAGGGGTCGCCATAAAGGACGCCAAGGAGGCCTTCGTGCAAAGCAGGAGCATTTTTGGTGGCGTCCAGTGAAATCTCTTCACGGAGCAGCATAAAGTGTTTGCCGAGCTCGTAGGAGACAGAAAGCAACACTTGTCCTTCCTGCTCCCCTGAAATCTTCCCCGTCCAGTCTCCCAGCAGCCAGTCTACGGAGGAGAAGTCCGGCAGGGGAGGAAGCTCGACCGTATAGGTTTGAGGAGGTTTCTGTCTTGCCATAACCGGAACCGCGATCAGGACACAAAGAATAACCAGGACGATCCGCTTCATGCTTTCTCCCTCCGATGTTGTTGCGCACCTTTTCAGCGCTCACCCCATTTAAGCTTCTTTCGCAGGACTTCGAAATAAGTTCTGCCGGCCGGCTGAACTAACTCGATGAGGCACGGGGACTTTCGAACCTGCACGTGATCGTCGCTACGCAACGCGACGGCCATCTGCCCGTCGATCGTCAAGTAAACCGATTCCTGATGATCTTTCATCGCGACGTTAATGGTAACGGTGTCCTCCAGGACGATAGGACGGTTCGTTAGGGTGTGCGCGCAGATCGGTGTCACGATGAAGGCGTTGACCGACGGCACGATGACGGGGCCCCCGGCAGCCAGAGAATAAGCCGTCGATCCTGTAGGTGTAGCGATAATCAGCCCGTCCGACTTGTAGGTCGACATAAAACGGCCATCCACCCACATGTCAAAATCGAGGACGCGGGCAATGGCTCCCTTGTTCATCACGGCGTCGTTGAGCGCCAGAAACGAGGAAATCACTTCTTCGTGGCGAAGCACCACGGCCTCAATCCGGACGCGATGGTCCGTCGTGAACTTCCCTGCCAACACACTTTCCAGTGTGGGATAGAGTTCTTCCAAGGTGACATCTGTGAGGAAACCGAGCCCGCCCAGGTTAACGGCCAGGATGGGAACGGAGCGCCGTTGAATAGCCCGCGCCGTTGCCAGCAGTGTGCCGTCACCCCCCAGGACGACAATCAGGTCCGCCACAGAGGCAATTTCCTCGCGCGACAGGCAAGGGTGAGAGCCTCCCACGTTATCGCCCGTCTCCCTATCCATGAAAACCTCGAGGCTCCGGTCGCGAAGCCAGCCGAGGAGGGGCGGCACAATCGCTTTGACCTCCGCCTTCTTCGGCTTCGAGGTGATTCCAATCTTACGCATAAGCATGATTCACAGACTAATGAAACGATGCCGATCAAAACGCTATCGCATTATTGTGCCTGCGAATTTGGATTTTGCCAAATTGCCCTCGCGTTTCCGATGGGAAAGCGGTATGGCTTGGAGGCGGCCTGCGGTCGGGCTAGAATAACATGAGGATAATCCGTGACTCCTATTTCCCCCTCCACCGTAAACTACGCCATTGAAGCTCGCGACGTTTCACTTTCCTTTGAGGAAAAGCGGGTGATT
>JASHTR010000585.1 GCA_030040455.1 Terriglobia bacterium
GGTTGTGGCGGCATCCCAGAGGAAGTTCTGCAAAAGCCGGGCTGATGCCCCTTCTCTCCAGGTGCCACACGGCTACTTGGCATCAGCTTTCATCGTGCTCCCAATTTAAACGCAGGTGGGAGGTGCAATCCAGGTATGCTCTTCCTCTTGTTTTCCAATCTCCGAAATGCAGCCCCATTCAAGCAACAAACTGAAAAGCGTAAATGCGCATGGACCTAAGGTGAAAATGCAAGCGAATAGGCTTGCCTGACCATTCTCCGAGCTCCAGGCCTTCCTTCCAACCTACCCCAGCGTCTAATTCGTCTGTCGTAATAGGGGTGCATTGATCAAAAGTGCGTCTCGTGATGATCTGCTCTTCGGCGGCGAGTTCCCCAAGCGTTGGTTTCGAGTTCGGCTCGCATTTGATTAATTGAACGCGCAATTCGGGATCCGCTCCGATGGGTTCAACATTCACCACCAGGCGTCTACCATTGAAAATGAGAGGGCGTGTTGCGAAGTTTCCGATTTCTTGTCCTGCCTCGATGCCAACGATCCGGTCCCGCCCGAAGGTCACACGGCTCATGCATCCTTCAGGAGGTCCTTGCCAAGGTTTCCACGAGCCTGGATTGTAGTCCTGGACTACGCTGCCAGGATGTGGTCCCATACCACCCCAGGTGTATATAGCAATCCTGTCTTTTCCCGCAGGCAAAATACCCGGTCCCGCGTAGACTCGGAACTGGTCGTAGCTACCAGGTGTTGAACCATTAGGGATCAGTATAGATCGAGTGGGTCTGACCCATTGCCTGTTATCACGACTCAGGGCGACCTGAATATTCAAGCTTCCATGGTAGTGGTCTAGAAGAGAAAAGAGCATAAAGTGGACATTCCCGTAATAGCTATACGGGTTAGTATAGAAGTCAATGTTCAGCCCATCGTGAATATCCGGTGCCAGAACAATCTCCGGCACAGACCAGTAGGGATATTCATCTGCCACGAACATAGGCCCCTCAATGCGAGCGATGGCGCGGCCGCGCCATGAAGCCTCGACAGGGTGCGGCCCCACATCCAATCCTCCGTAGTTCAGGCTGTCAGAACGAATGTAAGCTACATAACGTTGCAGCACCGGGTCGTAAGTTGCGCTGTTTTGCGTATCGATACCACAAACTACGAAGGAGCCTGGCACAACTTTCCAGTTGAGCCCGTCGCTTGAGTAAGCTCCATGCAGCGTGCGGTGCGTACCATGGAATACCATCTTGTAGCGTTTCTGCGCATCTGCGGAGGGATCGATGAACACGTGACAGGCAAGAACATTAGGTTCAGACTCATCATCCAAGATTCCAGGAAAGCAGACGTTATTTCGCTTCGAGCCATTCAGTTCGATGAGGTTGAGAATGGGCTTCCGCCAATTCACACCATCCTCCGACTCGGCGTAAGAAACCATCCCCGATCTGAGTGGGACTTTAGCAGGTCGATAGGTTTCGCTCGCCGTGGCGATCAAGCCCAAGTGCCTCGAGCTGAGAGGGACTTTATTAGGTCGATAGGTTATATACCAGCAGCGGTACCGGCCACCATCATGAAGAACAGACACCCAGCTCATCGCTACCGTCTCCCAAGGAGCACCAACGCGAGGCAGCATTACCGGCGTGGGATCTTTTTCCCCATTCCCGACGTTGAAGCGAATATTGATCGGCTGGTCCATGACGTGAGGATTTCCCGTCGCGAGAAGAAAATCGTCGCAAAGATACTGCCGCTCATTCCCGACATAGATCTCCCTTTGCGCTCCCGCGCTCCCGAAGCCAGTGGTCATACCAGGAGGTAAATTCTCTGCTCCGCTTGCCGAGGCCGCTGTCGCGCAGGATGCCACTCCGAGAGTTTGCAGGAATTCCCTCCGTGAAATCACTACTCGTCTCCTCTTCTTTCGAAGGGGCATCAGCTCTGCGCTTGGAGTCCCTCCACCAGCGCAGTATGCAGTGGGCCCGATCGCTGATTGAGCCGGTCACCAAATCAGCTTTAGCCCGAACTGTATCTCCCTCGCAGGTGCTCTCGTACCGGTGATAAGGCCGAAAGAGGGGTTTACTGCCCCTGCGCCAGTGTCGACACCGCCATTTGGCACCCCAAACTCCACGTTATTCCAGGCGTTGAAGAATTCTGCTCGCAACTCTGTGGTGACACGCTCGTTGATCCGTGTGTTTTTTATGAGCGCAAGGTCCCAATCCTGAAATCCCGGAGCTTCGAGGCTGTTGGCGGGCGCGTTACCCTGAACGTGAATGGCCGTCGGGCATTGCGCCGCAGTCGGACACCCAGGCACTGCAAACGCCTTGACATTCCACCAGTCTGTGTAGTTCCGGTTGGGGAGAATGGGGTCTCCAATCTGGTCCGGCTGGCTATCGATGTACCCCCCGATATTCAAATTGTCATAATTCAGGTCTGGTCCCCCATAACCGATCCCTGGATACTGTCCGCTTGAGAAGGTGGTGATGCCGTTAAGCTCCCATCCCCCCACTAATCGATCAACCATGGGCGATGCTCCAGAAAGGAATTTCCTACCGCGCCCAACCGGCAACTGGAGGAGATAGCTGATGACCGCACGATTCGGAACGTCATACGACGAGTTCAAATGGCCAGCCTGCGCCGCACTGGTGTCTGTCGATACCGTATAGAGGTTGTCCAAACCCGTGTCAAAGGCGTGGCTGTATGTGTACGATCCTAGCAGATACATTCCCGGCGTCACTCGCTTTTCCACTCGCAAAGTGAGTCCATTGTAACTGGACCAGCCTTGCGCAGTGGAATCGTAAATCCGATTTCCCCAATATGGGTAGGGCGCACGGCTTGCGTAGGATGTGGTCCCGCTCGGGTCCAACGGAGCGACGTTCAAATTTGTTCTCGTTAACAATTTGATACCGGCATTGCCCACGTATCCGAGATCCACAACCCAGCCTTTGCTCACCTGCCGCTGCAGATCAGCGTTCCATTCCTCGACGTACGGCGTGCGGTTGTGCTGGTCGACATTAAACAGTACGGTGCCCTGCGGGAGCGTCCCCGACACTGTACTGAGAGCATTCGGAAACAGAGTGCCGTTGCTGAAGGTATACTGCGGAATCGGATTGGTTATTTCCGAAACTGGGGCAGCCGTAGCTGTAATTCCCGGCAATGAGGTAGAGAAAAATTCCAGTTCCTCCATTGTATTCGCGACATAGAAGATGCCAAACCCGCCACGGAATACGGTCTTCTTCGTACCTGGGGAATAGGCGAACCCAATGCGCGGCGCAAAGTTGTGCCAATCAGGGTCAAGGACACAGTTCTTCACGCCCCCGTTGTTGTATGAGGTATATAGCTGACCGTTCTGATCATTGAACTCGCTACACCTGTTTTCCAAATCGAACGGCACTGTGTTGTACTGATAGCGGAACCCCAAGTTTAAGGTGAGGTGAGGTGTAAACCGCCAGTCGTCTTGGAGATAACCGCTCCAATACTGCTGCCGCAAATTTTGGAAGATATCTCCTTGCTGGTCCGTACCGCTGGAAACATAACCCAAAAGGAAGTCACCCAGCGGGGCATGAGTGAATTGACCACTTATGTTGAACTCTGGGACGCCGCTGTATTGACTATCAAGTTCGTAATACTTCAGGGCCATCAGCGAGGCACCCATCATAATGTTGTGGTTGCCGTGAAATATACTCAGGTTATCTCTAAATTGGTACAGTCCACTCGTATTTTCAAAACAGTCGGCAGAGCTGCCAGCTGATGTGAAAGTCGAGATATCTAGTTCTGGCACCCCCCAACATCCGGGTTCCGGGTCATTAATGTTGGCGATGTGCCACACGTCCTCAGCATAGTTGGTCCCAGCCTCCGAACCCTGATCAATTCGCCCTATTCGATTCCAGGTGTAACCGATCCCCGCCTGATTGAGAACCGTTGGAGAAAAGCTATGCGTCTCTGTAAAGGCGATCATATGGCTTGCGTTTGGGTCATAAATCCCCGAATCTGGCATGACACCGGGACTTGTTATGGGGCTGTTCCCCCAAGTAATAGTTGCCGAAAGCTGATCTTTCGACGATATAGTCT
>JASHTR010000586.1 GCA_030040455.1 Terriglobia bacterium
CCGCGCTCCAAGTGAGCGATCTCGGAGACCTCCAGCCGCGCATTTCTCAGGTCCTGGAGAATTCTCCGTGTATATCTGATTAGAGTCTCGCCCGCGGGCGTCACATAAACCTTTTTATTGACCCTTTTAAAGAGCGGCTCGCCCAACTCCTCTTCAAGAAGCCTGATTTTGCGACTGATGGCGGACTGGGCGACATAGAGTTGCCGGCTTGCTTTCGTAAAACTACCGTTCTCCGCCACGGCCAGAGCCATTTCCAGTTGCCGGAGATCCATGCCTTAAATATACCTCAATCACCCATCTCAATTTGTTATCAATATTAGCTCAACATTCTATTGGACAGAACCATCCGGTTGCACTCAATGTTACTACTTTGATTAAAGTTCGAAATTAGCGATCCTCGTGAGGAGGAGCCATGGATTCCATAAAGCGTTCTTTCCAAAAGAAGAGTATACCGGCGGTAGCGCTCGTTCTTTTCTGTATGTTTTACTGGGGGACAGGCGCAACTGCACAAGTCGAAACAACGACGCGCCTTAGCGGTGTTGTGCATGATCAAACGGGTGCCGTCGTGCCGGGGGCAACTGTAACCGCGAAGAACCAAGCCACCGGCGGAGTGAGGGAGACAACTACTGATGCGGGTGGCTTTTACTCTATTCCCGCGTTGCCGCCCGGGGTCTACACCATTACCGTTACCCATTCCGGTTTTAAAACGGCAGTGGTCGAGAACAGAAGTGTCCAGGTTGCGGCCCCCGCTGAGGTGGACTTTACGCTGGCCTTGGGCGCGGTGGCTCAGAAAGTCACCGTATCCGCAGCCGGAGCGGAACTGCTCACCAAAGCGACTTCTGAGATTTCGCAGGTGGTCAGTCCAGCCCTTGTTGCCAGCCTTCCAATTCAACGGCAGAATATGTTCGATTTGGCAGCCCTTGCTCCCGGCGCAGTTCCCGAGAATATCGCGGCCGGATCTGAAACGACGTTTTTGGGTGACGCCCTGAATTTCGTAACGGCTGCAAATACGGTTATGCCCTCGGGAATCATCCTTTACGGAAATCGGGACAGCGCCGCTAATGTGTCGATTGACGGCGCGATGACGCAGAGTGCTGTTTATCAGCAAACCACGTTACTGGTCTCGCCGGCCGACATCGAGGAGATGAAAATTGAAGGCGGAAACATGAACGCCGAGTTCGGCAATGGTGTTACGGCCGTCAATGTTATTACCAAGAGCGGAACGAACAGCTACCACGGTGAACTGTACGAATTCTTACGGAATAATTCTCTGGATGCGGCTCCCTTCTTCACAAACCTCCTCAATCAGAAATTACCGGCTTATCAGCAGAACGTGTTCGGCGTGGACGGCGGGGGACCAATTTTGAAAAACAAGCTCTTCTTTTTTGGAAATTACGAAGGCTATCGTGTCAACCAATTGACGGTCGGTTATGATGACGTACTTCCCCCGGGTGTCGCCAATGGAGATTTTTCGCAGGTTCCGGGTCAACCAGTCATTTACAACCCTTGGAGTTATAATTCCACTACCGGTCTTCGGAGTCCTTTTCCTGGAAATATGATTCCACTTGGTTCCACAACCCTCTGTGCCCCACGCCCTACGTGCGTCGATCCCGCTGTAGGTAAATATATCCAGCAGTGGGTGTTGCCTGCGAATGGTGTCGTTAACGGGTTGCCTGTGTATGAGGGACTGGAAAGAACGACCATGAATTCTAACCAGGGTACCGTGCGAACAGACTACAACGTGAGCCCGAGGACTTCGATTTATGGGCGCTGGACCCGGATGCAGGTGTCGCAGTTTGGGGGAGGCGTGGAGCCTCTGGAGGGTACAAATAATCCTTACGGTTCCAGCCAGGCCGTTATGCACTGGACGCAGATATTAAGTTCCCACAGTGTCAATGACTTAATGGCGGCCTGGTCCGACCCGACATGGGGTCTCCTAAGAAACACCTCGCACGGAAACGTCGCGCAGGAAATAGGGCTGCAAAACGTGGGCAGTCTTCCCGGTGCACCGATTTTTTCAATTCCCGGTTATAACCTCGACACAGCAACTGATTATTTGCTACATGCACGCGAAAACGACTATCAGCTTAAAGACGACTTCTCTTTCGTTTCCGGCCGCCACAATATCAAATTCGGCCTTGAAGTTCGAAATAGACGATTTCTATATAATGATACCTCCTTTGATCAGGGGGAATTTGGGTTTGCAGATATATATTCCGCAGCATGTCCGGAAGGGAACACCTTGTGCACCTCCGCGCTGAGCTCAGCCGGTCTAAGCATGGGCGGGTCGGCATTGGGTGACTTCCTGCTGGGCGCCGCAACAACAGGAACCAGAGTCGAGATCTTTCCTGCGCCTTACGCGGGATATCAGACATATTTCGGACCCTACGTGCAGGACTCCTGGCGGGCCACGCCTCGGTTGACGTTGAATTACGGATTGCGATATGAGTATTGGACTCCCTGGCTGGTCCCGCGGAATACTGACGCCTCATGGAATGGCCAAACGGGGGAACTGGAGTACGCTTTGCAGAACCCTCTCGATTATTTGAGCGCATCTGCCTGTTACGGTGCATGTGGCAAACTGAACCCTGCGGTCCCGTCGCGTGCTGGGTACACTACTGGGGACCATGACTTCGAACCGCGTGCTGGCGTGGCTTACGAGATCAATCAGTCGACAGTGTTTCGTGCGGGTGGAGGCATTTTCTTCGACGGGAACATTAATGATAATCAGTTTTCAAATATCCAGACGGGGATGCCTCCCTTTACGCTCAGCGACACTCCTACCCCTGCTCCCTCCGAACAGGTGCCGTCGGTGTTAGTGGATGAACAATTCCCTGCGTCAACGGCCGAGTCCATTCCAGTGCCGAACACAGGAGCTACTTTCCGGGTGGAAGAACCTTATTATCCCACTGCCGCTGTGTATCAGTGGTCCACCAGTCTTGAAAAGACCCTGGGCTCTTATTGGTCCGCGACGCTGAATTATGTTGGCAGCCACACGATTCACGAGCCTATGTTTATGGACCTTAATTCGGCCCGCCTCCCTCAGGGGACTCTTGCTAGCGTGAGCTTGCAGGATCGCCGTATCTTTCCGCAATGGGGAGAAGTTGGAAGCTGGATTCCGATTGGCTGGGCAAAGTACAACGCCATGACGGTAGCTGTGCAGAATCGGCCGTGGCATGGGTTATCGCTCGACTCGAACTTTACTTGGGCCAAAAATCTTATAACGGACAACATTCTCGGCAGCGACCAAGGTATCACGAATACCTTTGCTCCATACATCTTGGCGGGAGACGCAGAGATCACACCCCGAGACTGGTTCACGGTCGGTTATCGTTACGAACTACCCTTTGGTACGGGCAAGGCATTTCTCGCGCAAGGCCGGCTGGAGAGAGGATTAGCGAGCGGATGGGCCGTAAGCGGCATCACCACTATTGCAAGCGGCGTCCCCCAGGAGGTAACAGATTCCGTAGACCTCTCGGACACAGGCCTATTAACTGCTTATCCAGATCGAATCTGCAATCCGAACAACACCCAGACCGGCCGATCGTACCTCGAGTGGTTCAACACAACGTGCTTTGCGCAGCCGGCCTTCGGGACTTGGCCAAACTCACCGATGGGTGCGGTAACATATCCTAAACTGAATGATTGGGATATGAGCCTCAGTAAGACGACAGCTACGCACTTTCCAAGGGAAGGTGGAGAGTTTCAATTTCGGGCTGACTTCTTCAACGCCTTCAATACGGTACAGTGGGGTGCCCCGAACACGGAGTTTACGTCGTCCACTTTTGGCCAGATCTCGAGCACCCGGCCCGCCCGTGAAATACAATTTACGCTGAAGTATCTGTTCTGAAATCCCACTCAGCTAAGAAAGGTGGGATACGGCTCGGCAGTTATGCATTTTACTGTTTACTTTGAGGACGAGCTGGCGCAAGGCACGCTCGGACTGAAGTGACGTGATGTGACGTGGGGCCTGTAGTGCAGGAAGATCTGGTTGAAAGAGACTTCTACAAGACGACTTTTCTTGGCTAGCGTAACAGCCGCTTGTTTCTCGGGTCTCCTGCCACGAGAGGTTTCTGGCGGCACAAGAGTGGCGGGCAGCTTTCGATCTGACATTGAACGTACTCCTTCCTCATTGAGCGGCACAACTCCTGCTCATATCCCCACGAATGTTCTCGAGCAACAGTTCCGGGAGATCAGTCAATATTTTTTGAGGCAGATCGCTGCCTCGCCATCAGAGCGGGATCGATTGTGGCGCTCGGATTTCTCATCTATTACTGCTTACACTCAGTTTGTCTCCGAGCATAGGACTCATCTTCGGGAGATGTTGGGTTTAATCGAGACCACGTTTGGGAAACCCCAAATCACCGATCTCGGAGGGACAGATCTTGTGCGGGTCGAAGATGTGACCGTCCCGCTTGATGAGAATTTCAAGGCACCGCTCCTTCTGTTTACTCCCCGGGCCGCAGCCCCTAGAGCTGCAGTCATCGCCGTTCCTTCCGCTAATGAATCAAGAGAACAGTTTGCGGGCATTGTCGAAGGGATGGCGCCTGCCCGATGGTTAACAGCCTTGCTTGATCGCGGTGTGGCAGTCGGCGTTCCGACAACTATAGAGCGCCGAATGGACCATCCTTTGTGCCAACGGCTTCACTTGGATCGGCGTCGCTTGTTACACCGCCTGGGTTTCATTGTGGGCAGGACCTTGACCGGGCTTGAAGTTCAGCAAGTTCTTGGTCTACGGACTTTTCTCGCATCCCACGTTGGCGTTCCGGCAGATCGGATCGGGATTTTGGGAGAGAGGCAAGGTGGAATGACAGCCTTGTACGCAGCCGCCATCGATGAGAAAGTTGGCGCGCTGAGTATTCTGAACTACTTTCAGCAACGGGAGGCCTGCTGGAAAGAGCCGGTCGACCGGATGCTTTATGGCCAGCTCAATGAATTTGGAGACGCGGAGGTAGCAGCCCTCATTGCCCCCCGGCCCCTTACAGTGCTTTACACGGCGGAGGGACCAACACCTCCCACAAGCGTCGAAGCGGAAGCTGTACGCGCGCGACGCTTTTATGACGGACTGCGGCAAACGAGCGCGTTGATTGTGAAGGAAGTACAGGCTAGTCATGCTTTGGAAGCATGCGCGTTGGCGATTGCGGAAACGCTTGAAGCAACCGAGAAGACGGAAGTGCCTCCCTTAACACTTCGGATTCCGGCGGAGCAGATCGAGCGGACTCGAAATGATCACTTTGAGGCGCTTCATCTCTATCTTCGCCATCTGTACGCTGAAAGTGACAAGATCAGAAAACGCCACTGGCAGCTTTTATCAACCGGGCCGTCGGAACGCACACAAGTCGTCAGCCGACTTCACACGGAGCTAAGCGAGTTGATGGGGATCATTCCGACTGGAAACGGCTCTCTCAACCCTCGAACGAAATTGATTAAGGTAACTGATGCGTTCATCGCCTATGACGTGCTCCTCGACGTGGTACCGGGAGTCGAAGCTTATGGGCAACTCTTAATTCCGAAGAAAGTGGAAACACGATTACCGGTCGTAATCTGCCAGCACGGTAATGGCGGAGCTCCAAAAGATGTGACGGGCATAGTCGAGCCCTGGATCAACTTTTCGTTAGACCATTCAGGCAAAAAGGTGCAGACGATATATCATGCCTTCGCCGTCCGTTTGGCCGAACGCGGTTATGTCACCTTTGCCCCTTATGTCTGTGTCCCGAACCCCGCGGGGGTGCCTGAGGGAGCGACGGTTAATCCCCTGGTCCGGCAGGCAGCAGCCATTGGAAAAATGAGAACTAGTATCGAACTGACGAAGCTTCACCGCATCATTGACTTCCTCCAGGGGCTTCCTTTCGTCGATCCCGAAAGAATTGGCTATTACGGATTGTCGTATGGCGGGTATGACGCCATTTGGATGCCGCCGCTCGAACCACGGATCAAGGCTGACGTAATCTCCGGAAATTTTAACGATTGGCGGGAGAAGATCACCAACGAAGTGCAACCGACCAGCTATATGTTTCACGAAGATGAAGACTTTTATAACTGGGATGTTCTCAATGTTTTTACCCACCTGGAACTGATTGCTTCAATGTGGCCGCGACCCGTCTGTGTGGAATGGGGGGTCCATGACCCCGTTACTCCGCCTGACTGGCACTGGCAAGCGTGGGCGCAAGTTGAGAGCTTGATTCAGTCATGGAATCTGGACCACGTTCGCGACGTCGTTTTCAACGGCCCACATGAGATTCATGGCGTCGAGACCTTTGAGTTTCTGGATACATTCCTTCGTAAGCCGGCTTCCGCAAGTTCAGACTGATTCGAGCCGGATTCGTCTAAACCGAATCCACTCGCAAGTCAGATTGAGAAGATACGACTAGATTTTTGCCTGTGAGCTCGGAGAGGAGGACTATGGACCGCCGGGATTTTCTGAAAAAGGGGGCAGCGGCGGCGGGCATTGCCGTGCCTGGTAAGCCACTGCGATCCAGCGCGGGGCCCCTCGAATCAGCCGGTCCGGGCGTCACGGCGACTGCAGGCAACCCTGTTTTGCGCCACGACTACGATCCCATTTCCGATCGCGTTGCCTTTCGGACGATCGATCATCGCCAGGCAGTGGTGGGACAATCCTTTACGGTGCCTTCCGGAGCCGATCATATCTCCGGATTTCGGATGAAGATCCGGAGACTGGGTTGTCCTGCAGACCTCAACTATAGGATCGGCAGCTCTTTTGGTTCGGATGAAATTGCTGCTGGAACCATTGCCGCAACCGAGGTAAATCCATTCTTCGAGTTCTTTTACGGTGACGATTTTTCACCGAAACCATGCCGGTCCGGGCAAATGCTTTTCATTCAGCTCGCTCTAGAACGCGCTCTATCTTCAGGCGCCTATGAGGTTTATGGGACTCAATCCGAATATGAAGTTTACGGTATGACGGTGGAAGATGAAACACCTGCAAACATCGATTATGGAACGCGCACGCCTACTTACCATGGGGGATCGGCCTTGGATTCCGCAGGGCAGCCTGTTGAGGGAGTCAACTTCGCCTTTGAAGTGTTCTTTGGGCCGTCCGCCAGTCGAAAGCTGAACGCAGAGGCGGAGCAGCGGTTTGAATTTGTCAAAGATTTTCTGCGCGGTCCCCACACGACGAGCTTGCGGGACCATGGCGTGACCGCTGGGCAAGGGGAAATATCAATTGATGATTCCTGGGAAATTGTTTGCGCGCGGGCCGGGAGCGAGATTGGTCGTATCGTTTTTGATGATTTTCGGAGATTTCTCAATGTCGGTATGGAGATTAGGCCTTCTTTTAAAACTGTCGGGCAGCTTCAGACAACGGCACCTATCAAAGGGATCGCTCTCGGCACTCGGAGGGAAATGCGGTCCTTCGCTGCTGATCTCAACAGATCGGAGAGTTATAGGGTCCAAGTCAGCCACGAGCATGTCACCGTTTGTGGTTACGATGAAAAAGGCTTGATGCGCGGGCTGTTTTACCTTGAAGACCTGATGAGCTTTAGGAGGGCGCCCTATCTAGCAAGAACTGATGTTGTGCGCTCACCTCGCTATACGCCACGCATTACTTGCCTGCCATTTTATGCTGGCATGGAACTTGATGCTCCAGTGTCTCCACATACGAATGAAGCTTTGTCCTTGATCACACATTACGGATTCAACGCGATCTGGATATGGGCGAAGCTGCATGACCTCGGTAAGTCCAGCGTGTTTCCCGAGCTTGGCAGCCAGGCAGAGAAGCAAATGGCAAGCTTGAACGATGTGATCCGACGGGCGAGAAATTACGGCCTGGACGTGTACTTGTATATATCAAAAGACGAACTGCCTCCGGAGTTCTTTGACCTGCATCCCGAAGTGCGTGGTAGCCGGAGCTACTTCAAGACGGGCTATGCGATGTGCACCTCAGCCTTCGAAGCACGACGGTACATTCGTGAAGCTTTGCAAAGCATCTTTAAGGCTGCGACCGGCCTGAAGGGGATGATCTTCATCATTGGGGGCGAAGGTTTCGTACACTGCTGGACGCGGCGAAATGCTGAAGACTGCCCGCGCTGTCGGAACCGGGGGCCCGTTGAGGTCGTGGCAGAGCTTATCGAAGCTGTCAATAAAGGAGCAAAATCCGGAAACCCGCACGCCGAGGTGGTTGTCTGGACCTACGGCGCTTCCGGAACCTGGTCTATTGGTGACGACGCCCAGGCGAGACTGATCAGAAAACTGCCCCAGGATTTAGTTTTCCTTTCAGACTTTTCAAAAGGTGGCCACATTAAAGTGGGCGAAGTCGAAGGCCGCGTCTACGACTATTCGATAAGCTTTCTCGGCCCTGCGGAAAAATTCCGGAAGCAGGTCGAGCTTTGTGGTGCTCGAGGTCTTCGTGTCTGGGCCAAAACGGAATGCATGATCTCGCTGGAATTCATCCAAGTTCCCTATATTCCGGTCTACCAGCGTTGGATCGAACGGTACAGGCAGATCCACACGTTTGCCGCAATCCAGGGCTTGCTTATGAATTGGGATCACTATGGGTTTATGCCCTCCCGCGTGCTGGAGCTCGCTCGCTGGTACACCTTTGATCCTCTTCCTGACGACCACGCTTTGTTAGCGCAGATTGCAGGAAGGGACTTTGGTCAAGGAGCCACACCCGATGTTTTGCACGCATGGGAGCACTTCAGCCGGGCAATCACTTCCTATCCCTTTTCAGGTCCTGTTGCGCTCGGACCCATCCAGTCAAGCCCCGCCCTTCCATACTTTCTTGACCCCGACTATAAAGTTCATCATGGACGCGGGCGGCAGTTCTCGAACGATCTGCTGTGGACGCGGCCGTGGGGGCCCGAGCTGTGTGCTGAGACTCTGCGTGTGCTCGAGCAGGAATGGAGTGAAGGGATCGAGTCCCTAGTTCAGTTACTCGGCACGGAAGGGACAAATCACAGAAGAGAACTCTTGCGTGAAACAGGGCTCGCACAGGTTCTTTTATGTTGTGTAAGTAGCGTTTTGAACCAGATCGAATTTAGCGAGCTTCGCTTTCAATTAATGGACCAGAGGGAGCCTCCAGGAGGTTTGACCCTCTTGAACCAGATCCGTGAGGTGATGCAGCGCGAGATTCAAAACGCGACAGAGGCACTAAAATGGGTTTCGGCTGATTCGCGACTCGGCTACTCCAATGGCGGTGGAGGAATTACCATCGGGGGGGCAAGAGCCGGAATCTACACCCCACAGATGATCGAGAAGAAGATTTCCGCGCTGCGCCGCATGCTTCGAATAGAGCTTAGTACTCCTTAGTGGGCGATCTGTTAAGCCAGGGAACCGATCTTTGGTTCGTGTCACTCGATCGC
>JASHTR010000587.1 GCA_030040455.1 Terriglobia bacterium
TTTGGAATGCCGCGCCAACCAGCGGTCCTCTTCGGGTTTATGCATATTCAAATTGTCCAAGACGACATGGATCTCCCGGTCCGGGTGCAGGGCCACGACCTCGTTCATGAAATGCAGGAACTCGCGTCGATGCCGACGCTGATAGTGTCCGGTTTCCACTTCGCCGGTCAGAACATTCAAGGCCGCGAACAACGGCGTGATTCCGTGCCGCGTGTAACAATGGCTGAAGCCAGTCAGTGCCTTCCCATTAGGCAGACGAATCCAGCCCTGCGCACGTTCCAGGGCCTGAATCGACGGCTTTTCGTCCACCGACAGGACCAAGGCATTCTGCGGCGGGTTCAGGTAGAGCCCGATGACGTCGGCGGCCTTGGCCGCAAACTCCGGGTCGGTCGAGATGCACCAATTCCGGCGACTCAGCGAAATGACTCCCATTCTAGTGTGGTGTCTCCAACGCTTCTTTACATTTGACGATTTTGCTCATGATCGTTTCAACGGAGGCGCTCCAGATAAAGACTTTGGGATTCTGATTGTGAGCGCCAATGTATTGCTTGATCGTCTCGACCAGCTCCGGCACGTTTTTGAACGAGCCTCGGCGAATACGTTTGTCGGTGATCTCGCGGAACCAGCGTTCTACCATATTGAGCCATGAGCTCGACGTTGGAATAAAATGCAAATGAAACCGCGGATGGCGTTTTAGCCAGGATCGAACGCGAGGATGCTTGTGAGTTCCATCGTGGTCGACGATGAGATGAAGATCCAGATCGAGCGGCGTCTTGACGTTGATGAGCTGCAGGAAGCGGATGAATTCCTGATGCCGGTGACGCGGCATGCAGTCGCCGATCACCGTGCCGTCGAGCATACTGAGCGCGGCAAAAAGCGTCGTGGTGCCGTTGCGTTTGTAATCGTGGGTCTGACGAGCCGGGATTCCCGGGCGCAGGGGCAGCAAGGGCTGGGTCCTGTCCAAGGCCTGAATCTGGCTCTTCTCGTCCACACAAAGTACCAGGGCCTTGTCGGGAGGGTTCAGATACAGGCCCACAATGTCGTGGAGCTTCTCGACGAACCGCTTGTCGCGGCTGAGTTTGAACGTCTCGACCCAATGAGGTTTCAGGTTGTGGCGCGTCCAGATGCGGTGGATCGTGTCTTTGCTCAGGCCCTGGGTCTCGGCCATGGTCCGGGCGCTCCAGTGAGTGGCATGGGCCGGGGTCGTGTGCAGAGTGGCTTGGATGACCGCCTGAACCTTGCGATGAGAAATACGGGGAATTCGTCCAGGACGGGGTGCATCTTTCTCCAATCCCGGCAGCCGAAGCGCTAGAAAGCGTTGCCGCCAAAGCTGAACCGTAGGCCGCGAAATGTTCAGTATCCGAGCGATGTCCTGGCTGAGCACGCCATCGGCGGCCTTCCGAATAATCTGAGCCCGCTGAACCAGACGCACGGGGAAGCTTCGCCCGGCCGCCCATTTGTCCAGCACGGCGCGTTCGCGGGAAGTCAGTGTGATGGGTTCGGCGATTCTCAACGATGGTGATCATGGCATTCTTGGGATTATAAGTAAAGATATTTATGCGACACTACACTAGTATCTTCAAGGTCATCACCGCGAGCCGCGTTTATCCTGACCATGGGGCACGTTTAGACCAGTGTATTATGCAACGCCGTTAGAAACTGAACCGGCCAAAGTCCGTGCCATTTAGGCAGCCTGGATAGCGGGTGACTGTGCAACTGGTTTAATCAAGAGTCCCGTATGCCAACCCAGCGATTTACGGTCGAGGTGCAAGCCGATTTTATCGAGCGCCAGGCAAAGGCACGACCGATTGACGCGCTCGCGGAAATAATATGGAACGGCCTCGATGCTGACGCCACATCGGTTAACGTGCGTCTCGGGCGCAGCAAATTCGGGCTATCATCTATCACTGTCTCGGACAATGGAGATGGCATTCCCCACGATGAAGCTTCCACGCTCTTTGTGCGTCTCGGAGGATCGTGGAAGCAGCGAGGCGGTTTCACAAAAAACAAGCACCGCATGCTGCACGGCTACGAAGGCCGCGGCCGCTTCAAGGTTTTCGCTCTCGGCCGCGTCGCTGATTGGCATGTCACCTACGGAGCTAAAGGCCAGCCGCAAAAGACCTACGATATCTCCATGCTGGAATCCAGGATTCGCGAAGTACAGATCACAGATGAAAAGCCAGCTACAAATGGTAACCAGACGGGAGTCGAGGTCACGATCACTGAACTGCACCGCGATTTCCACTCACTTGAACCGGATACATCCGTTCAAGAATTGTCGGAAATTTTCGCTCTGTACCTGAAGGACTATCGGGACGTGCGCATCTCGATCGAGGGCGTAGCTATCGACCCAAGCGCGTTAATTGCCTCCGCCAGGACCTTCCCACTTAAACCCATACTAGACGAGGATAAGAGCCATCCCGCCGAGCTCGAACTTATAGAATGGCGATCTGCTACTAAACGCGCGTTGTATTTGTGCAATGAACAAGGTTTCCCACTCTCGAAGGTAGAAACGAGGTTTCACCTTCGCGCCTTCCAGTTTTCGGCTTACCTGAGGTCGCCCTTCATCGGCGAGCTTCACGAGCGAGCGGAGCTTAAACTGGCAGAAATGCACCCGAAGCTTACTGCCACAATCGAT
>JASHTR010000588.1 GCA_030040455.1 Terriglobia bacterium
TCTCTCGTAGGCTTCGTTAATCTTCTGTATGGGGATGACCTCGACGTCGGCGGTGATGTTATGCGCGCCGCAAAAGTCGAGCATCTCCTGGGTTTCGGGGATGCCGCCGATGAGCGAGCCGGAGAGGCTGCGGCGTCTGAAAAGAAGGACGGTGCCAGCGACGGCGAGCGGCTTCCCCGGCGCGCCGACGAGGGTGAGGTTGCCGTCGCGGCGGAGCAGTTGAACGTAGGCGTTGATGTCGTGGTCGGCGGAAACGGCATCGAGAATGAAATCGAAGCTGTCGGCGTGCTTTTGCACCTCGCTGGCATTGCGGGAGACGACGACTTCGTCGGCGCCGAGGCGAAGCGCGGCTTCCTTCTTGCCGGGCGAGGACGTGAAGACAACCACGTGGGTTTCGAGTGCATGAGCAAACTTAACTGCCATGTGGCCCAGTCCGCCAAGACCCACCACTCCAACTTTCTTGCCTTTCGTGACACCCCAGTGGCGCATGGGTGAGTACGTTGTGATTCCGGCGCAAACCAAAGGAGCAGTCCCGGCGGGGTCGAGATTTGAAGGGACGCGCAAGACGAACCGTTGGTCTACAACGATGCTATCGGAATAGCCACCGTAGGTGACGCCTCCGAGGTGCTTGTCCGGGAAGTTGTAGGTGAGGGTTATGTTCGGGCAAAACTGCTCCAGACCAGCCCGGCATTCAGGGCACGTCCGATCGGAATCGACCATGCAGCCCACAGCGGCGAGATCGCCGGGCTTGAACCTTGCGACGGCAGCGCCGACCTTGGTGACGCGGCCGACGATCTCATGGCCCGGAACGCAGGGGTAGGTTGTTGGCATGGTGTTTTTCCACTCATTACGGACCTGATGAAGATCGGAGTGACAGACGCCGCAAAACAGGATCTCGATCTGTACGTCGTGCTCAGTTGGATCGCGCCGTGTGATTGTTGTGGAGGCCAGCGGCGATGTCGCGCTGGCGGCGGAATAAGCCTTGATCTTGTACATGAATTTACGCTCCTATAGATTCTTTTCCGGCCCTTAGTCAGGCCTTGTTCCTTTTGATGTCCATTTCCTGCATCCCTCCGGTTAGGACCTATCTTTCGGTCAGTATCTCTTCGAGCTTTACGGCCACTTGGTCCCGCTGCCGGGAGGCTACATACCAATCGATCGTCCGGTGAAGACCGTCCATGAAGCTCACTTCGGGTTGCCAGTCCAGGAGTTGCTTTGCGAGAGAGTTGTCAGCGACGCGGTTATAAGGGCCAGTGGGCATTTCCGGATGTAATTCGATCGGCGCCTCGTGGCCCAAATACCGCAGCACCTCTTTCGCGGCATCGATCACCCGGACACGTTCCATTGTCCCGAGGTTGATGCCGGTGCCGTCGCTGATTTTCTCGGCGGCAAGAACGGTGCCGCGGACGATATCATCAATGTAGGTCCAGTTTCGTATCTGCTCGCCGGTGCCCCATACGACGAAAGGGTTCCGCTTCACAAATGCCCGCGCAATCATTGCAATCACCGCGTGGTTCTCAACGCCCCGGGGTCCATAAACGGTAAAATAACGGCAGCACGCAGACTTCATGCCCCAATCCTGGTAGTAAGCGCGTAAGGTCTTCTCTCCCATCAGTTTCGCCCAGCCGTACATGTTGTCGGCATCATAAGGCGGGCCGGCCTTATCTTCCCCAAGATACAGAATCTCGCTGGGATCGTTTTGCAGATAATTGGGATATACACAGCCGGACGATGCATACACGATCTTCTCTACCCCCGCCCTGTGGCCGGCTCGAAAAACCATCCCATCGAGCATCAGATTGGTGGCGCAGGAAGCCTGATGGAGGTCAACGTAACCGCGCCCGCCATGGTCAGCAGCGAGATGAAACACAAATTCCGCGCCCTTCACCACGCGGTCTGCCACTCCCGGCGCCGTGAGGTCTTCTTGAAAGAACTCCACGCGACCCTCGTCGACGTGTTGACGGATATTTTCAATCCGGCCACTGCTAAGATCGTCGACTATGCGTACCCTGGCTCCCCGCTCAACCAGGGTATCGGCCAAATGAGAACCGATAAAGGATGCGCCGCCGGTAACAAGGACGGCACGACGAGCCCAATCCATAATCTCCTCCTATGTCGGAGAGCGCTCTGGAACCCGCCTCGCAGCGTTCCCTAAGCACGTCGAAACCGCGGGCATCAACCGTACTGCGCTGAGGTTCATAATGGCGTCAGATGCTTTTTCAATCGCACGCAGGACCAGCGTGCTGCGACCGGCGGGAATGCGGAGCTGGCCCAATGGCATCCAAGGTGAAAGGGCGGTCCAGCCGCCTGTGCTCCAAACACGGCCTTCGAATTCACCTGCGCCCTCGATGCTCACACAATAACGACTGCCCGAGGATTTGCTTGGGCAGGCATAGCGTATGTCCACCAGGTAGCTTCCGTCCGCCGGCAACTGCAGGTTCCAGGCGACCGACTCGGCGGGATCAGTCCAATGGCTGATCATCTTCAGGCCATCCGTATCTTCGACGTATCGAATCGTCTTCCCGTTCACGATAGCCCCGCTGGCAAGGAGTTCAATCGTCCCGGGGGGCAGCACGTCATTCCCGCAAGCTGGCGCCGTGGCATCATAGGCCTCCGGCCACTCGCGGAACCATGAGTAATACCCGGGGCCAAGAGGATAGCGGATTCTATTCCAGGTATAAGGCCCTTCATCGACGGGAAGAAATTCGCAACGCTCGAACCGGACAAGAGGCGAGAGGAACTCATTGTAGCAGTACAAGAAGCTGGAGTTCCGGCCCTCAAAGCCTCGCATCCTGTGAATCAGAGCGGTAACGGTGCTGAACAGAGTACCGATAAAGACCTGCGCTTTGCTTGCTACAAGCTGGGTGAGCAGGATCTCGACGGCCTCATCATATTGAGGCAACTGAGAAATCAGTTCGCGGATGGTCGCATTCTCACGCAGATACCGGTCCAGGAAAACGACTTCACGGAAATATCTCTGGATCGGGGCGAAGAACTCGTCGTGAGGAGAGCCATCCGTGCAGATCACCAGCAAATCGTCCCGGCGCAAACGCGACGCGAGGTTCGCAAGCACTTCTTGGCCGCTGATTGAGCGCGCGCGCGGTGTGAAACCGATGGAAACGAAATCTCCTCGACGGATGTGGACAGCATTGAACGGTCCGAGGCTCGTAGCGATGCGGTCTGCGGCCTCGGCGTATGGCCGTTTCGGGCGCAATCGCTTCATCAGTTTGATGACTTCGCGGCGGCGTTCTTCGTCTAGATAGAAGAAATGTGAGTAGTGGCCGAGAGTTTCGCCGGTGATGACTACGTCCGAGGCTGCTTCCTCCCGCTCGTCGAAGGTATAAACGAACCACCGCCCGTTACGGAAATGCTGGAACTGCGGGTGACCTGTTAAAGTTGCCGGGAAGCAGAACACGGCGTCGGCGATTCGCTGCCACGCACATTGAACCTTGCCCTCCATAGAGATCCAACTTTTCAGCAGGTACTCGTCCGACCATGGGACGGGAATATCAAATAGATGAGGAACCAGCATCGGCTCGGGCCAACGGCCGGGCTTCAGGTCTGGCGGCGAGCGCCGGGGGAGACGAAAACGGTAGGGCACGAGAACCCGACCCGTGAGGTAAGCGAGCACGACGGCGATATCGAGCGACATCCGGTTATTGCTGAATCCGGAATAGTATCCGGGTATGAAGAGTCGTCGCACTAGCTGCTTTCCAAAGGAGAACTCCGAACCGAAGTAGCGGGTTCCGCCCGGTTCAGGCGGCTTATATCAGAGATGGAAGGAGGGAACCGATCGGGATGTCCGTCAAAGTAGTTCTGGGCGAAGCGTCCACCCGCCTCGACGTAGTGCAGGAAAATCTGCCCCATGGTGTTTCCGGTAAATCGCTCCCGCCAGTGCTCCGCTTCACATCCCAGATAAACAGCGCCATCTCCACACTCCATCTCAACCTTAGAGTTTGGCGCGAACCACAAGCTCGAGTCGCCGCCGTCTTTGCCGAGGTGGATCGAAGCACTCACTTCACAGCTTCCCCGATCGCGGTGCCTGATCATGGCGTCACCGTGGAAGTATAGCCGCGCGTAGCTGTATGCAGGCACCAGGCGGCGGGCGTAAATTCCCTCGATCCTGGGCTGAAGTTCCAGCAACAAGGCATCCGTTATGGGCTCGTTGGAGACGGAGGCGGCGGTTGGAATGTGATTATCCCGGAAGCACATGCCGCGCCAGTGCATGAGCAGCAGCGCCTTATACATCACGCGAGCGAGGTTGGGCTCGATCAAACCCTTTACAACGACGTAGCCTCTTTCCTGCAGCTCGCAATTCATGGGCAAATTATAGCAGAGGAAGCGCGGCCTCGTCGCCGCGACGCCGCAACAGCTCTCCGATGCGGCTCGCGACCTGGGCCGGGTTGAGGTCACCGTGCTCGCCCGCCACCAGCCAGCCCGGCAACGGCACGTGAAACCAGGGAGCGTAGATGACCAGGCCGTGCGGGTTCAGCATGCCTCCCAGGTAGCTGAGGGAAGAGAGCGACAGGATCAGAACATCTGCGGTGGCGAAGTCGTCCAGCGCTTCTCGAGCCTCTACGTTGAGCACCGTTTCCAAGTTGGGCAGCGATTCGAAATCCTCCAAAGCGTACTGCGCCGGGTCGATGGTGGCGGGCTGGCTCAGTTTTACGTACAGCCCTGCTGTCTCCGGATGAAGGGTATAGCGGCGCGCCGGCATCTCCGAGTGCAGCCTTATCGTGAAACGGACACCTTCCTGGCGCAGCGCCTCCACTACCGGGCCGCAGGCACGCAGATAATATTCGTTCGGCAGCCAGCGGTGCTGCCGGTCTGGCCGGCCGGACAAGCTGTTGTCCCCACGGCGCAAGTGGATGCAGACGCGCACCGGTCCAGCCGGCCGATAGCCACGGTACGGGCTAACCTCATGCAGTGCCTGATAAGCTTCCGGATGCCGGTCGGTGTATCGATAGGGCAGAAGGCCCTGCAATAGCACCGGACGGCCCGTTGCCGCTGAGCGCTCCTGGTGCTGCTCGATCGTATCCTGGTCAAGGTAATGTAACCGAACCCGCTCGCACCGCTCAAAGTCGAACGGGTCAGAGGGTAAAGAGAAGAAAGAATTGTATCGGGCGGTAAATTCCGGGTCAGTTCGCCCGGCGAGTAGAGACAGCAGCCCTTGGTACTGTACTTGCCCGAGCGGTGTGTGCACGTATTTGACGTGGAGCGCCCGGGCCAGCGCGTAGATGCCGTAAATGCGCTGCAGTTGAGCGCCCACGCCGTCGCTCGCGCCCTCCTGGTCGTAGGTGACTGCAACTTCTCCTCTAGCGGGTGGGATGGCCGAGTCCTGTGCCACCCTCGGGCTCCGTCTGCCCTTGGCCAGCTTGCGTGAAGCGCCGGAACTCAGAGGCCAGGGCCGATGGCCGGGCGATACTTCCGACGTTTCGGAATTCGTCAAACGCTGGCGCCGATTCCGCGACCAGGCCGCCAGCCGTCGCAGATAGAGCTTACACACACCGGCCATAAGCCGCCACGCAATCACTAACCGAGCTCCCGCGCGACGGGCCAATACCAAGTCAGCGTTGATACGACCGTACAACCGCTGTCCTGCATCTTGAGGCTCATCTTCCAGGAGGAAGAAATGGCGAGAAGCCGCCGTGATGAACTTATCCTCAAACGGCAGTTGATCGAATGT
>JASHTR010000589.1 GCA_030040455.1 Terriglobia bacterium
AACAATACGTGCCGAATTATTACGGTGAATTTTCCAGCGCCATTGAAAAGGGATTGGCCAGCGACCGTTTCGTCGTTCGCTGGAGCTTGAACTCCAGCCGCGTGGAGCGGCGACTGAACGGCGCGCTGCCGCAACAGGTCGGTTCTGCTCTTCCGCGCGTTAATGAAACGCGCCGCGGCGCGGAAGGGTTTATTGAGAACACAAGGATTTTTTGGAGCCGGAGGGAGCCGCGCCTCGCCCTGGAAATCCCTGCCTCGGCGGACGCCATGCGCGCCAGCGCTCCGGGCCTTGCCCGCCGCTGGCGCATGGAGACACGCAAAGTTTTCCAGGGATACCTCGCGAGGGGTTATCGCGTTGCCGGGTTTGAGCGCGAGAATTCACCCGACGGCAGCCGGTGTTATTATGTTCTCTCTCGAAAAGGTTCCCGGCAGAGCTGACGGGGAAAAAAGCAGGTGATGAATGCCGAAATCAGAGACTCGGATTCTTTTCAGCCGCTCCGGGTCGATTGCGGACTTCATTGAGAGGTCTCTGCTCGGAGCCAACCGCTCCATTGACGCTGCGCTCTATCGGCTGGATCTTCCGCGTCTTTCGCGGGCGTTGATGGAGGCAAGGAGGCGGACACTGCGGCTGCGGCTGGTTTTCGATTGGGGAAAGTACCACCAGACACCGGAATTGCGCGAGACCCTGGCCAGCCATCAGTTGCCTTTTCGCTTGTGCGGCGGTCGCCGGGACGGAGCGTCAAAAATGCACCATAAATTCGCTGTCGTCGACGGCCGCATGGCGCTCACGGGCAGCTATAACTGGACAAAAGAGTCGGAGCTCGAAAACTACGAAAACCTCATTATTCTTTCCGAGCCTCGACTCGTGGAAGCCTATAGCCGGGAGTTTGACTCGCTGTGGGCGATGTCAAAGGAAGTCTAGAGGTTGAATGCATGGCATCCCGAAAAAAGTCGCAGGGCAAAGACGGCAAACAACAACCGTTCGAACTCTATCTCATGCGCCACGGCGTGGCGGCGGATCAGGATGACTCCGGTTCTTTCGACGATGCCAAACGCCCCTTGACGCCCGAAGGCAAGCTGAAGCTCAGGGCCATAGCGCGTGGACTGGAAGTGGCCGGGGCGGACCTGCAGTGGATTGTTTCAAGCCCTCTGAAGCGCGCGGTTGAAACGGCTGAAATCATCGCCGCCGAGCTCGCGCCCGGGGCTGCCGTTGACCAGTGCGAAGCGCTCGCTCCCGGGATGCTGACCGCGCAAAAACTGATTTCCTTCCTCTCCCAACACGCGGAGAGGTCCAGCGTTCTTGCGGTCGGGCACGAGCCGAGCTTGAGCGATCTGGCGTGGGATTTGATGGGTGCGAGCCCGCGCGGCAATCTCGCCTTCAGGAAGGGTGGCTGTTGCCTGATTACTTTCGATAAATTCCCTCCCCAGTCCCCCGGCTTGCTGAACTGGTGGCTCACGCCCCGCCTCCTGCGCAAGCTGGGCGCGCCGTGAAAGGCAGGTTATGCGGTGCGCGCCACGGCAGGAAGCCGGTTTTCATAGAGGGGGAACTGGCCGGTCAGATCAAAGACATCCTCGCGCACCCGCTCGATCAACGACGGGTTTTCAATCTGGTCTAACACCTCGGCGATCCATCCGCCGATCCGCCGCATTTCCGGCTCTTTCATGCCGCGTGTGGTGACGGCGGGCGTACCCACGCGGATGCCACTTGCCACCATCGGCGGGTTGGCATCAAACGGAATGGCGTTCTTGTTCACGGTGATAGCTGCGCGCTCCAGGGTTTCTTGCGCCCGTTTGCCCGTAACCTGTTTTGAGAAAACGTCTACCAGAAACAGGTGCGTGTCGGTCCCGCCGGATACGATCCGAAAACTCTTCTCTCGGAGCGTCGTGGCGAGCGCTTGAGCGTTCATGAGAATCTGTTTTTGATATTCACGGAAGCCCGGCTCCAACGCTTCGCGGAAGCAGACGGCTTTGGCGGCAACGATGTGCATGAGGGGACCACCCTGAATGCCGGGGAACAGCGTCTTATCAAGGTCTTTTGCGTACTGCGCCTTTGAGAAGACAGCGCCGCCGCGCGGGCCGCGCAGCGTCTTATGCGTGGTGGTGGTGACAAAATCAGCGTGTGGGATGGGGCTGGGGTGAAGCCCGGCGGCTACCAATCCGGCAATATGGGCCATATCCACCATGAAGACGGCGCCGCACTTTTTGGCGATGGCGGCGAAGCGCTCAAAATCGAGCGTGCGTGGGTAGGCGCTGGCTCCGGCCAAAATCAGCTTCGGTTTGTGCTCCAGCGCGAGCGTCTCCACTTCGTCATAGTCGACGGTCTCCGTGTCCTTGCGCACGCCGTAAGAGACGATCTTGTATAACTTGCCGGAGAGATTAAGCGGATGGCCGTGCGTCAGGTGGCCGCCGTGCGCGAGGCTCATGCCCAGAATCGTGTCGCCCGGCTTGAGCACGGTCATGTAAACCGCCTGATTCGCCTGGCTCCCTGAATGGGGCTGCACGTTCACGTGCTCCGCGCCAAAAAGCTTCTTCGCGCGCTCAATGGCCAGCGTTTCGGCCACGTCTACAAACTCGCAGCCGCCGTAGTAACGCTTACCCGGATATCCTTCCGCGTATTTGTTGGTCATCACCGAGCCCGCCGCCTGGAGCACAGCCTCGCTGACAAAATTTTCCGAAGCAATCAGCTCCAGCGTGCGCGCCTGGCGCTCGGTCTCATTTTCAATGGCGCGCGCAATATCAGGATCGACGATGTCGAGCGGCCACACGCGGCCCGATTGAGATAGAGCCATATTTCCCTCGTCCTGGATTTGTGCCATGTTTCATCATAGGTCAGGGACCGCGGAGCGTCAACGCCGCGAAGGCGGAACAGGCGATCACCACCGCAAGGCGCAGCCTTGCAGTGAAAAGGGATGAGTCGGGAAGTTCCCGGACCCGGAAAGGCAGCTTCCCGAGCCTTTTCGCACGTCAGGCGCCAAGCCGCCGCCCGACGCTGCGCTGCCTCACCTTATAGCATAAATCCTTACCCACTGGCCATCGCGCGTGAATTGGCGGAGAAGGGTCAGATGAAACCGGGCCGATAACGCGCGTGGTGAAATAGCGGGGCGATAATCAAAAAAGCGTCTGAAGCTGGCAGCCAGAGGCCACCGTACCGCGAGGAGGTTGGTGCAGGGCTGCCATTGACGCGAATAGAGGTAGAGCACGTCGAAATGCGGCGGCTTGCGAAAATCCTCAGGCGTGAAAGCGTTCACCGC
>JASHTR010000009.1 GCA_030040455.1 Terriglobia bacterium
TGAAGCGCCGACCGTTGAGGCGGCTTACAGCCAATACCATCGTTTCGCTGCCACACTTGGTTCGTCACTTACGGAAGGTCCACTCGCGTGGCTACGCCGTCGATAACGAAGAAGTGGAACGCGGGGCGCGATGCGTTGCCGCTGCCATTCTCAACCCTGACGGCAAACCCGTGGCCGCCATCAGTGTTTCGGGCCCTATTAGCCACATTCAACGCGGAACCGTCAAGGAAATTGCTGAAGCTGTGATGGATGGCTGCGCTCAGGTTTCAGAGCGGATGGGATTCGCGCACCCCCAGATTCACCCCTCGGTAGAGGCAAGGCTCCCTGCGGGTTGACTGCCAGGAGAGGCGCACGGTGAAGCAGGACCCCGCTAGGCCTGAGGAATTAGGAACCGTTTAAGTGGGGGAGTGTCGAGGTGGCTGTTTGTCTGAAAACTTCTCCACCATCGCTCTCACCGAGGTGGCTAGCCATTAGGATCCGACATCCCATGAGAGAAAAACCTTGCCTGATAACTCTCCTTACCCAGAGACGCAAGCCGTCACGAATCCGCAAAGACCAGCATGGCCTACGAACCCGCCTTGAATGCTGAGCTACCGAAGCTAAAACGAGTCCTGGGGCTGGGGGATTTGATCGTCTATGGCATCGTACTGATCCAGCCGATCGCGCCTGTCGGCATATTTGGGCTGGTGCTCGCCATTTCTCAGGGCCAAGCCGGCGGAGCCATTCTCTTTGCCACGGTGGCCATGATGTTCACTGCGTCAAGTTACGGGCGAATGGCCGCACTCTACCCGTCCGCGGGGTCCGCGTACACGTATGTTGGAAAAGGTCTCAATGCTCATCTTGGTTTCCTCGCCGGATGGGCGATGATTCTCGACTACTTGCTCATACCCGTCATAAATACCATCTATCTCTCTCTGACCATGGAGCGGCTACTTCCCGGCGTCCCTTATGCTGTGTGGGTAAGCATTTTTGCCGCGATGATTACGCTGCTAAATCTCCGGGGCATACGGGCGACGGCCCGCGCCAATACCTTCATGCTTTACGTCATGACGGTGGTCATCGGAGCATTTGTGGTTCTTGCCATCCGATACATTGTTGGAGCGCAGGGTTGGCACGGCGTGGTTTCAACCGCACCTTTCTTCAATCCGAAGTCGTTTCGCCTCGGTTCTCTCAGTGCCGCCACGTCGCTGGCCGCGCTGACCTATATTGGCTTTGATGGGGTGACCACACTCGCTGAGGATGTAAAGAACCCCAGAAGAAACGTACTGTGGGGAGTTATTTTGGTCTGTGGCATCACGGGCGTTTTCAGCACCGTTGAGGTCTATCTGGCGCAGCTTGCGTGGCCGGACTACCGCACTCTCCCGGACCTCGCGACCGCCTTTCTGGACGTGAGCCGCCGGGTGGGAGGAATCGCTTTGTTTCAGGCGGTGGCGCTGGTGCTGGTTGTCGCTTGCCTGGGCAGTGGGCTTACCGGGCAAGTGGGTGCCGCTCGGTTGTTGTTCGGCATGGGAAGAGACCGCGTGTTGCCCCAGCGCGTTTTTGCTCACCTCAGCCCGAAGGGCGAAACGCCGAGCTATAACATTTGCATCGTGGGACTTCTGGCGTGGGCGGGATCGATGTTGCTCAGTTATGAGCGTGCCGCCGAGCTTTTAAATTTCGGAGCGTTCCTGGCATTTATGGGGGTGAACGTGGCAACGGTCCGCGCCTATTATTTGAAGCGGCAGGCAGAAGGGTCACGTAATTTCCTGAGGGATGCACTAATTCCTACGCTGGGATTCCTGTTCTGCCTGTGGATCTGGGCTCACTTGGCCACTCCGGCGAAAGTTGTGGGTTCGATATGGTTCGGCGTGGGGGTCGTCTATCTTGCGGTAAATACCCATGGCTTCCGTGTGGCGCCGGTCATGATCGATTTTAGAGAGTCCTGAGCAAGTGACGGCCACCACCGCAGAGCCACGGCAGAAGACCGGTGAATCCGACGCGACGTTAGTCCGCGAGCTGAAAATTAGCTGATGGCGAGACGATATCCAATGGAGAGCAATCAGAACGTGACAAAGGAAAGATTCTTTAGCGATCAGGAGTATGCTCGCCGCCTCAAACTGACTCGCGAACGCATGGATGTGGCGGGAATCGAAGTTCTGCTCATCATCAAACCCACCAATGTCTGCTATCTCACCGGTTTTTTTAGTGTAAACCTATGGGATCCCCGGGTTCTGATCCTGCCCCTTGAATCTGAGCCGTCTTCCGTTCTATGGGAGTTCGAGGCCGGGCGTTTCTACACAAGCAGTTGTGTAGGGCTGCTGCATACGTATCGACTCCAGGAAAATCCGATAGCCGTCACGGCGGATGTTCTGCGAGAAAGAGGACTCGAGAAGAAGCGTATCGGGATCGAAACTCTAAACGGTTGTCTTTCGGCAGGCGCCGGCCGCGACTGGGGTGAGCAATTAGGAAGCCGTTCTTTCCAGGACGGTTCCGGGGTGGTCGAGTCCGTACGGCTGGTGAAGTCTCAGGAGGAAATGAGTGCCCTGCGAAGATCGGCTGCAATCGGATCGGCAGCGATGAACGCGGCGTTGCGATTGATTCAGGAGGGTGCTATCGACCGGGAGATCGCTGCTGAAGCCCTGCGCGTCCTGGTCCGGGAAGGCAGCGAACCGCTTAGCATGGAACCCATTGTGGTTTCTGGCTCCCGTGTAGCCATTCCCCACAGCACCTACAACGGAAGCCGGATCGAGAGCGGCGACGCAGTCCTGGTGGAGTTGGGTGCAAGCTTCGCACGCTATACCGCACCCATGATGCGCACCGTAGTGGCAGGCAGGGCCTCAGGGGAGATTCGGCGGCTTCGAGATGCGTCGCTTCGCACCCTCGACGCGCTTACTCACTCAATCCGTTCTGATGTAAAAGCGTGCGAGGTGGCCCGTAGGAGCCGCCTGGCAATGGCCCATGTGGAATCGGAAACTATCTTCCACGGCGTCTTCGGCCTCCCAGTGGGACTCGGGTTTCCACCGACTTGGGCCGAAGAGTCCAACTTCCTGATCAGTGAAAATAATTCCGAAACATTGAAAGCCGGCATGGCATTCCACCTTCCCATTAGCCTCCGTGTCCCGGGACACTATGGAGTGGGGTTCAGCGAGACCGTAGTGGTTACCGAAACGGGATGTGAAGTGCTCACCCACGCCACCGACACGCTGGCAGTGAAATGAAGCCTGTTTCGCCGATGAGTGCTTGCCGCCGATCAACGTGCCGGGCGGGAAAGGGACACCAACGGTGACGACACCAAGAAATACTCCACGCAGAAAGGTAGATTCCAAGTGACCAAAAACGATTCTGTTTCGAGCCGATACCGGCGGTCCTCCGAACTCTATGAGGAGTCAAAGCGATTCACTCCAGGCGGAGTGCACAGCGATGTGCGTCTCAGTATGGAGCCATTTCCCCTTTTCTTTGCACGAGCGGAAGGCTCGCGTTTGTGGGACGTCGATGGCCACGAATACGTCGACTACGTTCTGGGCATGGGCCCAGTCATCCTCGGACACGCGCATGAGGGCGTTAACCGCGCGGTCGCGGCGAGCCTGACGAAAGGGCAACTTTACGCCGGCCAGCATGAAGAGGAAGTTGCAGTGGCGCGGCTGGTCTGCGAGGTGGTCCCTGTCGCCGAAATGGTGAGCTTCTCGCTTTCCGGATCAGAAGCGGTGCAGGCTGCGCTGCGCCTTGCTCGTTCTGCCGCGGGGCGCACGAAAATCATCAAGTTCGAGGGGCACTATCACGGATGGTTCGACAATGTCTTTGTCAGCGTTCACGGGGACCATCATCCACACCGGCCGGGTTGCGAATTGGCCACGGTCCCGATGAGCTCCGGCCAGGTTCCCGAGGCCTATGCCGACCTCACCGTGCTTCCGTGGAATGACTTTGATGCGCTGCAGCGGACACTTCAGCGGAATGAATTCGCCGCCGTCATCATGGAACCCATTATGGCTAATACTTCGGTCATTCTCCCGCGTCCAGGGTTTCTGGAGATGGCTCGCAAACTCTGCATTGAGCATGGAACTCTTCTTATCTTTGACGAAGTTATTACCGGTTTTCGCGTGGGGCTCGGCGGAGCCCAGGAGCTCCTTGGTGTTACACCCGACCTCGCAGTTTTTGCCAAGGCGTTAGCCAATGGATATCCCATGAGCTGTCTGGCAGGAAAGCGGAATCTGATGGAGCGGATGGTCTCAAACGGAGTTGTTCATGCTGGAACCTATAACGCGAACCGTGTGAGTTGCACCGCAGCACTCGTCACGCTGCAGGCCCTGCGCGAGAACAAAGGTGACGCTTATCGCCGGATAAACGAGGTAGGAACCCAACTCATCGAAGGGTTAAGGAATCTGGCCCGCGAAACAGGAAAACCGTTGCATGTGCAAGGGCTTCCCGCAATGTTCAATACAACGTTTGCGGAGAAGGATGAAATTACGGACTGCCGCAGTTACGAGCGTTGCCAGTTGCACATGCAACAAAGATTTGTTGGCCTGCTGCTTGAGCAAGACATACGGGTTACCCAGCGCGGCACTTGGTTTGTCTCGGCTGCGCATACCTCTGCCGACGTGGAAAGGACGTTGAATGCCGCCCGCCATGCTTTGCAAATACTGTAAGTCGCGGCCACGTTCACATGCCGTTTCGTTAATTGCGGCTCAGTACGATCCTCTGGGTCATTACCCATGCGGGCGATGCCCACCACCGGTTTTCTCCGCGTCCCGGGCGTGGTCGCTGTGAGGTCCGCCTTGTAATACTATTGATGATTACCAATTATAGGGCTGCTTGAATGGCAGCCAGATTTAAGTCTAACGATCAAGTGGATGGTTCGACCATGGCAGTAAGAATCGACTACGAGAAGACCGCGCTCGGGGCCGTTCAGGCAATAAAGCATATTGTGATGTACACCAGACGAGGCTGTGAAGATTCGGATGCGGCCCGACAGTTTCTGGAGCAGCATCATATACCTTTTAAAGAAGTAGATATCGACAAAACTGGAGAAGCGCTTGAATTCGTAATGAGCGTCAATGAAGGGAAGCGGCGGACGCCTACGTTTAATGTGGATGGGCGGACGTTCCATTGCTCTCAGTTTGATCCCCGGAAGCTGGCTCGCGAGCTTGGCCTGCCGGATGCGATCCAAGCCCAATCGCCACAGTCCAAAACGTCCTGAAAAAAATCGGCGAGGAAAACGTCCGGCGCGCTTGTTCAACGAAGTGTTTGTCAAGAAATGCGCAATTCTCGGCAGATGAGGTTTTGCATTTGCCGGACCATCCATAATTGCTATCGCAAGGAAGGGATTTTATGACGCCTCATCGCATGAGCCGACGTAGCATCTTGCAAGGGTTGGGCACAGCGGGTGTTCTGACGGCATGTGGCGAGCCGGGCTTGCCTGCCACCGCCCCGAGCCAAGCCGTGCAGTCAAACCCCCTTGGAAAACTCGAAAGCACGATTGAGGCTGACCGGAACGAGAAATGGAAAGGCTCGCCGCTCGGAAGCTTGTACCCCTTCATCAAGAAAGTACAAAAGGAGGCGCCGCAAAGCCTAGCGTTTCTGAACATTCGTCCGAAAGATCTGGAAGCCTGGAAAGCGGAGGCCCGGGCCAAGATACTGGAATTGCTGCTCTACCGCCCCAAGCCATGCGCCCCCCAGGCGCAGATTTTGGAGAAGGTTGATAAAGGCGACTACATCCGGGAATATCTTCATTTCCATACGACACCGGACAGCGAAGTGCCTGCCTATTTCCTTTACCCCAAGCGAGCCAGGTTTCCGGTTCCGGCCGTTGTGGCGCTTCACGACCACGGAGGTTTTTACTATTGGGGAAAAGAAAAACTCATAGAGACGGCGCATGAAAACCCGGTCTTAACGGTATATCGGAAAGAATACTATGACGGGCTGAGTTTTCCCGTCACACTCGCACGGCATGGCTATGCGGTGATTGCGATCGACATGTACTATTTCGGCGAGCGCCGCCTGATTCTGGATGCCGACCTGCAGCAGGGTATCAACACATGGAAAAAAGAGGAATCCGAGAAAACCATTGACGCCATTAATCGCCGCAACGGCCAGCGTGAGTGCTGGGTGGACCGTAACCTTCAGCACGTGGGCATCACGTGGGGAGGCGTGCTGTGCTGGGACGACATCCGCACGATTGATTACCTCGCAACACGGCCGGAAGTGGACATCAAAAGGGTGGCCTGCGCTGGACTTTCAGTAGGAGGGTGGCGGACCAATTTTCTTGCTGGCCTCGATCCGCGCATCAAGGCGGCGTGCGTGGCCGGATGGATGACTTCCTTCCATCAGATCGTCCCCTGGTTTGTAAGCTATACGATCCCTGCAGGAAACGTTCCGGGATTGTGGAAATATATGGACTATCCCGACGTTGGGTCGTTGATAATGCCTGGAGCGCTGATGGTGGTGAACGGCTCGCGGGATAGTCTTTTTCCGCCCGATGGCGTCAAGGCCGCTTTCCAAAACCTTGCCCGGTGCTATGAAACCATTGGAAGGCCAGAGCGTTTTACGACCTACACCTTTGACGGCCCCCACAAATTCCCTGCTCGCGCCCAGCAGCTCATGCTGGAATGGTTTGGCCGCTGGGTTTAGCGGCAAGGTAGCACGGAGTTGTTTTGTAACTCCGCGGCTTTTGTGATGGGATCATGGCACAAACATGGACTTAAGGGGCCGCGCACGAATAACGCGAACAATGGCTAGCGCAGAGTTTCCTGTTTTTGGAAACTCTGATCGTCCGTCAACCCCACCAGAAAAGCCGCAGACTTCGAAAAGCACGAAGTCTGCGCTACTCCTACCCCGAGGCGCGACAGATGTTCAAGTTATCCATGCGCGGGTCCTAAGCAGCAAGTCCGCGCTACGGACGCCTCTGGATTCAATTCTAATCCCTGCCAGAATCCAACCGTGACGATTATGGCGCTATGCGTTCGCCCCTGTGATTATCTGATGAGTGAGATGAAGTGCGGGGACAGTTGAAATGGGCTGCAATTCAGGAGCGGTTCAGCTCATCAATTTTAGCCGCCAGAATAAAGTCGCTCTCGGTGAGACCATTAATCTTATGAGTCCAGGTTTTGATCTCAACTTTGCCCCACGTCAGAAAAATATCCGGGTGGTGGCCTTGCTGTTCGGCGAGTTCGCCGACGCGGTTGACGAAGGCCAGCGCCTTCACAAAGTCCGGAAAAGCATAAGCTTTCTGTAGATGGTGTTCCTCAATCACGTGCCAGCCGGGCACCTCCGCCAGGAGTTTTTGAAGCTCGGCGCCGGCGAGAGGAGGCACTCCTCCCCGGCACGGAACGCAGGTTTTGCTGGCAAGCGTGGACATGGCGGGTGCTCCTCTATGGAAAACTCCATTTTTGATTATACACCGTCGCCGGGCGGAAAGAGATTGCGAAGACCTCGCGCGCGCCGCTCCCACCGAAGCAAAATGCTATACTTTTAACTCGGAAGTGGGTCTCCATGCATCCTGTCTTCTTATGGTGTGCGCTCGCGTTTTACGGGGTGGCAATGGTTTGGGTGCTTCCCTCCGCGGCTCGCGGGCGTCCCACGCTTACTTCCATTGCGCTCTCGGCGTTGACGCTGGGCCTGGCGTTGAACGGCGCAGCCCTGATGATGGCGGCGCTGAGGCTTCATCGCTTGCCGGTGATTGACGTTCAGAGCGCCCTTTCTTTTTTCGCCTTTAACGTGACCCTCGCCTTTTTCCTTGCCTATCACCGGTATCACGTCACCTGGCTGGGTGTTCTCATTCTGCCGTTTGTTTTCGCCATGACGCTCATTGCGGCGCTCAACCCAAGCCGCCCGCTTGTTTCCACCACGTTGCGGGGCGGCTGGCTTATCGTCCACAGCTCTGCGATGATTCTCGGTTACACCGGGCTATTTCTCACCTTCGTCGCGGCTGTGATGTATCTGATGCAAGAAGGAGAGCTGAAGTCGAAGCACCCGCGGTTCTTTTATAACCGGCTGCCTTCACTCGAAGTGAGCGACCGGCTTTACGACCGTTCACTGGTCTTCGGACTGATTTGCTTAAGCGTTGGCATTCTCACGGGTTGTGTCTGGGCCAGCCGGGCCTGGCAGGGCACTTGGGAGTTGGATCCCAAAATTTTGGCCACGCTTTTCACGTGGTTCATCTATCTCATATTGTGCTCGACACGATTCAGTGGAGCGTGGCGGGGCCGGCGCTCCGCTTACGTGGCGATCCTGGGTTTTGTGGCCGTGATGGTGACTTTTCTGGGAGTCAGCTTTCTCAGCTCGCAGCATGGTTTCTTTCCCACCATCAGCCGGATGCATTGAAGGCAGCGGTCAGCGATTACGGAGGATTACCAATGAGAGTAAACACCTTTTCCCCAGCGGCCACAGGTCGCCGCTTGTGGTCACGATCATTGGCAATCCTCAATCGTGGTCAGTAATCTTGCGTAACATCGACAGCTGGTGACATTCCGAAGCTGCGTCGTGCCACTGGTCACTGATCGCTAACCACTGTATTTATGAATTTCATTCTCGCAGGAATTAATCATCGAACGGCGCCGGTTGAGGTGCGCGAGCGGATGAACATCTCCGAAGCGCGCTTAGCCTCCGCGCTTTCGGATCTCACTTCCCGCGAAGGAATTGAGGAAGGCCTCATCCTTTCCACGTGCAATCGTGTGGAGGTGATCGCCAACGCAGAGCCCGCGGCAGATGCCGAGCCCCTGATCCGGCGCTTTCTCGCGGACTACCATCACTGCAACTTGGCGCCATACGAAAATCACCTCTACTGGCATCGCCAAGAAAGCGTCGTGGAGCACCTCTTCCGCGTGGCCTCTAGCCTCGACTCGATGATTCTGGGCGAGCCTCAAATTCTGGGCCAGGTGAAGCAGGCAAGCGCTATCGCCCGGGAGACCGGCGCCTTAGGCGGCGAGCTCAACGAAGTGGTAAGCCATGCTCTTGCCGTGGGTCGGCGCGTGCGGCGCGAGACGGCGGTGGGGAGCGCGGCGATCTCCGTGGCATACGCCGCTGTTGAGCTGGCGCGAAAAATCTTTGGAAGCCTGGAAGATAAAACGGTTTTCGTGCTTGGTGCTGGGAAGATGAGCGAATTGGCCGCGCGCCATCTTGCCAGCAGCGGCGCCCGGAGCATCCTGGTGACCAACCGTACCTATGAACGCGCGCGCGAGCTGGCGGAAGCCTTCCAGGGCGAAGCCATCCGGTTCGACCAGATTTTCCATGTTCTCGACAAGGCCGACATTGTCATCAGCTCCACCGGCTCACCCCACTTTCTGATCCACAAAGAGCAGGTGGAGCGCGCGCTCGCGACGCGCAAGAACCGACCGATATTTTTCGTCGATGTGGCCGTTCCACGAGATATCGATCCGACCGTCAACGATCTTGACAACGCCTTCGTCTATGACATTGACGACCTCGGCCAGGTGGTTGATGCCAACAAGAAGCAGCGGGAGCGCGAAGCAGCCTGGGCGGAAGAAATTGTCCGCCAGGAAACCCAGAAAATGATGCGTCGCCTGGCGTCACGCGAAGTCGCGCCCACCATCGTGGCCATCGAGAAGCGATTGAACGTGATCCGTGAAAAGGAAATGGAGCGGTTCCGCGGGCGCCTGGGCGCTCTTGCCCCCGCCGAGCTCGATGCCGTCGACGGGCTCACCCGCTCCATCCTCAATAAGATTCTTCATGGACCTATCACCGAGCTCAAAAGCGCGGCGGGCCATGCGGAACGTGGAACAATCATACAGACGATTCGTAAAATCTTCGGCGTGACGGAGTAGAGGGTAGTTTCAATGAGTTATTGTTTCCTTGAACCCATGACTCATTGAGACGATGATTCAATCTCTTTCAGCGCCTATGAAACTTATCATTGGTTCACGGGGCAGCAAACTGGCTCTCTGGCAAGCGAACTGGGTGCGGCAGAAGCTTCAAGCGACCGGGTACGAAACCGAAATCAGGGTTATTGCCACCGCGGGGGACAAGCTGCCGGAGTCTCCCCTCACCTCGTCCGGCGTCAAAGGTCTTTTCATCAAGGAAATCGAAGAGGCGCTGCTTAAAGACTTCATCCAACTCGCCGTGCACAGCCTGAAGGATCTTCCCGTCGATCAACCCGAGGGCCTCGACGTGGCTGCAGTGCCGGCGCGAGAGGATGCGCGGGATGTTCTGATTTCGCGCGATGGCCGGAAGCTCGAAGGCCTCGCTCCTGGCTCCCGTATCGGAACCAGCAGCTTGCGGCGTGCTTCGCAACTGCGCAGCTTGCGGCCCGATCTTGAGATCGTCCCGATGCGCGGCAACCTCGACACTCGCATCAAAAAGATGGCTCGCGGCGATTGCGAAGCGCTGGCGCTCGCGGCAGCGGGAGTTCATCGGCTGGGCCTCGGCGACCGGGTAGCAGAATATTTTTCGCCGGACCAAATGTGCCCAGCTCCCGGGCAGGGTGCGCTCGCAATCGAGATTCGCCGAGGCGATAGGATAACGAGACAAGCCGTCGTGCCGCTCACCGATTTAGCCACTCGCTTGGCGATCACGGCTGAGCGCGCCGCCTTGCGGCATCTCGGGGGCGGCTGCCGGACGCCGATAGGCGCGTTTGCAGCCGTGACGGGAAACACGCTCACGATGACCGGCATGGTGGCGAGCGTGGACGGCGCTAAGATCATCCGGAGTCAGGTTGAAGGTGAGGCGAATCATCCCGAAGCGCTGGGCGCCCAACTTGCCCGGCGTCTCGCGCGTCAGGGCGCGGAAACACTTCTGGCAGGTTGCTGATCTCTTAGCTTTCGGCCATCAGCGCTCAGCGATCAGGATGAAATCTCCCGAGTGAGAAGCTGAGTGCTGAGAGCCGGGAGCTTGATTGGGATTCTTCCTCATCGCTTCCGACCGACTCGAAAACGTTTTTCGCAACCTCATCGCGGAATCTTAAGTCATGCCAGGTAAAGTCTATCTTGTGGGTGCGGGGCCGGGCGATCCCGGCTTGTTCACATTGCGAGGCAAAGCGCTTGTCGAGCGAGCGGATTGCATCATTTATGACTTCCTGGCCAACGAGGAACTGCTCCGCTTCGCTCGCCTGGAGGGTGAGAAGATTTTTGTCGGCAAAAGGGCAGGTCGCCACACGCTGACGCAGGATCAGATCAATCGCCTGATGGTGCGAAAAGCACAGGCAGGGCTAACCGTGGTGCGTCTCAAGGGAGGTGATCCGTTTATTTTCGGGCGTGGCGGTGAAGAGGGTGCAGCGCTTGCTGCTGCAAGCGTCCCTTTTGAGGTTGTGCCGGGCGTTTCCTCAGGATATGCG
>JASHTR010000590.1 GCA_030040455.1 Terriglobia bacterium
CTTCCCTGAGTTTTCCTACGCCCAGCGGAGTCCCGAAGGCGAGTTTCGAGGGAGTCTCGAAGACAGGCCCGAGAAGCAGATAATCCGCTCCGGCAGCCTCCGCGGCAAGAGCCTCATCCAGGGAATGGCAGGAGACTCCCACGAGAAAGCCTTTGGGAACGATGGGGCGGACCGCGAAGGCCGGCAATGACGGGTTGCCTAAATGAACGCCGGAAGCCTCCAAAGCAAGCGCAATATCCAGCCGGTCATTGACGACAATCTGAGTTGCTGTTCCGCGCGCCTTTGCTACCGCAAGTTTTGCCAGGTCGCAAAGCGCCGGGGTGTCCAGATCCTTTTCGCGGATTTGGATCATTCCAATTCCGGCCTCGATCGCCGTAACGAGAAAGGAGCTCAGTGGGCTGCCACGCAGGCTTCGTCGATCCGTGATGTAGCAAAGTTTGGGGGATCGCACTCTGGTAACGTCATGCACGCGCATGATCTACGGGAGGGGGCGGGGCGTCACAGACCCGGCTTGACGGAAGATGCAATGTAATTCGTCAAGGGCAAACCAGATGTCCTCAACGCCGACGCCGGAGATCGCGCCCCGGATGAAGTTATTGTGGCCGGCGGCAGCGAGCCAGGAGTAATGAGACAGAAAGAAATTTGAATTCCAGAAGTCGGTCCAGGGAGAATAGAGCAAAAAAACGCCGAATGCGAACAGAAAGAGGATACGAGCGATTGCGGGAATCCACCTCGGCATAGAATTTGACCTTCAGGGTACATCAAAAAGCTGGACGGACATCAAGCGAGCGCGTTAAGTTGGCCACCGTCGAAGGTGAGAATTATTTTGTGTGGCCAGCTTAATGGTCCGGCTGGCGTTGGCGCAGCATGCGAATCTTTTCGGCGACGTCCCGGTAATCAACATTCAGGCTGTACACCTCTGCAAATTTCTCGAGCGCCGCCTTCGAATCTCCGAGCTGCTCGTATGCGCTAGCTAAGCCATAATTGAGCGCCATGCTGGTTTCTTCATCGGTGTCCGGCGCTTCGAACCCTCGGAGATACCACTGCGCTGCAATTCGGGGCTCGCTCTTCTCCAGAAAGCACAATCCCAGCAGTGAGCACGCCCCCAGGAAGTTCGGCGGAAAGCTTTCTTTGCCTGTCCCTTTAACGACCTTTTGAAATTCTCCGATCGCCTCGTCCAGCAGACCCATCTCGCGGAAGGCGATGCCAAGGTGATAGTGCGTCTGCGGGTTATCTTCCACATCCACTTCTTCCTCGTCTGAATCCATCGTGGCCGGCGCCGAGGGGGGCACGAAGGAAGTCTGCCGAGATGTGAAACCCTGCCATTCCTTGGAAAAATCCATCTCGACAGCAGGCATCGGAGAAAGAGGAGCGCGCAGGTTTGCAGGGGAGCCGTGGGATTCAACCGGCGATTTTGCTTCCTTCGCTTCCAGTGATCCAGCATGAGAGCCACGGGCCGCTTCCCCCGGAGCGGCAGGCTTCATTTCGCCTTGCTTTTCGAAAGCTGCGTTTAAAAGCGACTGCCAGTGCGGATTCTGCTCATCGGTCTTCAGAAGCCCGCTATAGATCCTTCGGGCTTTTTCCCATTCTCCCGCCTCACCGTATGCCTTTGCGATGGCCTCGAGTGCTTCCGTCCATCCGGCAGCGCCTGCCGCGCGCATACAAATTTCTTCCATCCAATCCAGGCAGGCGGCGTGGCGCGGTTTCTGGGCGGCGATTCGGTGAAGAGAGTTTACCAACTTCTCTGCGTTTTGATCCAGTGCGAGCTCGGCAACGCTTTTCAAAGGCTCCAACGCCGCATCGGGATTTCCTGCATCCAGGCAGTGGTTGATGAAGCGGTCGAGCGGTTCAAAACCGGCGGTGTGATCCCGGTAAGCTTCGATGGCAACGTTCAGGCCTTCATCGAGCTTCCCACCGGCAAGCAAGGCACTGAGAAAAATCAGCTTGGCCTCGTGATCGGACCTCATTTCAGGGGCAGACTCATAAATTTGGCGCGCCTCCTCAAATCGGCCCTCTTCCGCCGCCCGGCGGAGCTCCCAAAGCAGGACCTTCAAGTGACGTTGATCGATTCCTCTGGCCTTCGCAAGCGCTGCCCCGGCAAGAGTCGCGTTCCTTTGACGATCTGCAAGCCTAGCCGCTTCAAGATACTCCTCCAAGGCATCCTCGCGCTTTCCGGCGGTCTCGTAAAGCTCTGCCCGCCGCATGTGATACGCTGCGTTTGACGGGTCCAGAGATAAGAGCTGGGTGAGGATTTGCAGAGTCTTTCCTTCCAACCGGCGAGCCTGGCAAAAAGCAAGTGCCTGCACATACTGCTCACGAGCCTCACGGCTGAGTCCCTGGCTGGTATAAAGCTCGGCCAGCTTCAGGAACGAATCAGCAGACTGTGTGTCGAGCTTGGCGATTTTTTTGTAGATTGCAATCGCTTTAAGAATGAATCCATCGCGGGAGTAAGCTGCCGCCAGTTTATTGAACTGGCGCAGGGCCTCGGGGACGTTTCCGGCTCGGACACAAAGATCACCCGTCGTATTGAGGAGGGAGAGGTCTTCGGGATCTTTCTCAGCAATGGCCAGGTATTGCCTGATCGCCTCAGGAAGCTTGCGTTGGCTTACCAGCCGGCCAGCTTCTTCAAGCGCTTTACTCTTATTGAAAGCCATCCTAAACGGCTCCGCCTCCATCCTGAAGGAAGCTTTGCATAGGCTAGCACACCGATCTGAAAGATGAAAACAGTTCCCAACTCCAAGGCTCCCTCATACGTAAAGAAGTGTTGGACGCACCACACTCTAAAAGATCGATCGTCAGCAGACTTTGTCCATTGTCGCAGTCTGGGTCTTAAGGAATAAGCTTCTTTAGAAAATGGAACTTGCCGTTCTTCTTCTTCGTGGAGGCGGGCGAGGAAGGGGAAGGTTTATTGGCTTGATGGACCAGGTTCTGCTTGCTCTGAGTGCTGCCGGAATTTGACGGCGGGGCGCTTGCCGGGGAGGATTTTGATGAAGTGGGATCGATCGGTTTACTCGCGGCAAAGCTTGCCATGCTGACCGTTTGCGCGCTCAACGTGTTTCGGCTCGTGGGAGCGGGAGCTGAGGGAGGTCCATTTAATTTGGCGATCTGAGTCTGGATCTGGTAAGGCGACCCGAGCACCACCGGCCCACGCAGCGTCTGGGAGAAATCCGGAGCGCCTGAGAAAGCTCCGAGCGTCCTATGAAGCAAGTCAGGATGATTGCGATGGCTTGCATCGGCTTCCGCGCGAGCCAGCATCGCCTTCGTCGGCGTAGGGACGGGCTTGTGCATCTCGGTGAGTTGCTGCTTGGCGTCGGCGACGAGCGGGCTCAGCGGGAATTCCATAATCAGGCGGTCATAATAGGGTGCGGCTTCCGGCTTCTTGTTGAGGTGCGTCAGGGTTTGCCCCGTATACCAGAAAATCTGATCTCCTTCGCTGAAGTTCGGATAGTTGTCAGCGATTGACTTCAAGCGGGATTCCGCGGCCGGCCACGCGTCGCGATCGTAATAGAACATTGCAATTTCATATTCCCCTTGGGCGAGCACTTCCTGCACCTCGCGCAGCCTGCCTTTAACTTCGACGACGAGCGGGCTGTTCGGATATTCGGTGAGAAACTCCTTGAACTCCGTCGCCGCCGCCAGAGCTTCCGTCTGGTCTCGATCAGCCTTTCCGATAAGTCGGAAATGACACATTCCAGCGCGATATTCCGCCATCGGAGCTTCCGGGGCATTGGGAAAAAAGGTGATGAAGTCCTTGTATTCCGCTTCCGCCTCGGTCAGCCCTGAGACACCACCTTGCTTGTAATAAGAATCTGCAATGGCCAGCTTGGATTGAGAGAGGTATTCGCTGTCCGGGTATGTGTTGATCAACGTCTGGAGGGTAAGTCGGCCCACATCGTAGCGGCCGTGCTTGAATTCGTTCAGTGCCTTTCCGAGGAGGATCTTATCGGGCTGCGCGCCTAGAGGGACGTTTGCGGTCAAGCTTTCGTGGTGCCGATGGAGGAGAATGCAGCCGGGCAGGAAGATGACCCCGCCGAGGAGGAATGCCCCTAAAAGCAACAAATAGCTCCTCGATGACCTGGGAATAGAATTGTTAATGCTGCTCACTCCCCGCAGTGACTCCTGGGTTGGAAATCTCTATCTTCCGCCTCAGCAGCGGAGCGAATAAGTGCTTTGAGGGCCGCCTTCAAGCCTGCATTCCGAATCGTCTCAGGCCCGGCCACGATCACATCGGCTCCCTCCGCGGAAAGCTTACGAGCGAGCGGCGGGTCGATGGCGCCTTCCACTTCGAGAGCGAAGTGTGCTCCACGCTGGCGCCGGGTCTTGATGGCCTCGTTAACCCTATGAATAGCGCGGGCGGAATAGGGTTGCCCGCCGGTTTCATAGAGCGTAAGAAAGTCCACTTCGTCCAGGATCGCGCTCGCCGCCTCCAGCGGCGTTGCGGGATTTAAGGCCACTCCCGCCTGGACACCATTTAATCGGATGGCCCGTAGCACGCTGCAGAAATCCGGCGTTGCCTCTACGTGCACGGCCAGGCGATCTGCTCCTGCCTCGATGAAACCCTGCACCAGACGTTCCGGCCGCTCCACTCGCAGGTGAACGTCCAACGTCAAATCGGTGGCTTTCCGCAGGCTGGCCATTACGGGCAGGCCCACCATGAGGCCGGGCGCAAAGTGCCCATCACAAACGTCGATATGAACCATCCTTGCCCCCGCCTCCTTCATCATCTCCAATCCTTCACCCAGGCGCCCAAAGTCAGCCGCAAGCAAGGATATAGAGATCAGCGCCATAGCAGAGGTTGTAATCCTGGAGCTACTCCCAACATCCAGCCTAGAGTACCACAACTTCATGCCTTGTTGTACCGGCATCCGAGTCAACGGACGCAATGCCCTTGCCACGGCGGCAGATAGAGTGTATCTTGGTGTTACATTGGGGCAAACGTCACGCCGCTCCGAGACAGTTTAAGAAATCAAATCTTCAGCAAGGGGGATATCGAGGATGGCGATGTCTGCTGATCAACTTCGAGCTCGTTTTCGAGGTGAGCTGATCTATCCCGGTGACGCCGCCTACGATTCGGCACGTAAAGTTTACAACGGAATGATCGACAAGCGACCGCGGCTGATCGCCCGTTGCGTGGACGTGGCCGACGTGATGGCCGCTGTCGAATACGGTCGTGAAAATGATCTGTTGACCGCAATTCGGTGCGGCGGCCATAACGCCGGGGGCTTGGGAAGCTGCGACGATGGCCTGGTGATTGACCTCTCGCGCATGAAGGGCATTCATGTTGATCCTGTATCTCGCACTGCGCGTGTGGAGGCCGGCTGCGTGTGGGGCGACGTGGATCACGCCACGCACGCCTTCGGGATGGCCTCACCCAGTGGTTTCATTTCTACTACCGGCGTCGCCGGCCTCACCCTGGGTGGTGGGGTCGGCTATCTCACTCGCCGCTACGGGTTGACCATCGATAATCTTCTCTCGGTGAATGTGGTGTTGGCCGACGGCCATTTCGTGACGGTCAACGAAGAGGAGAATCCCGATCTTTTCTGGGCGGTGCGTGGCGGCGGCGGCAACTTCGGCGTGGTCACTTCGTTCCTGTTCCGCCTTCAACCGGTGAAAATGGTCCACGCCGGGCCGACGTTCTGGCCGATTGAGCAAGCCCCGGAAGTGATAAAAGCTTTCCAGGAATTTATCAACCACGCTCCGGAGGATGTGAACGGTTTTCTGGCTTTCCTGACCGTGCCGCCCGTCCCCCTGTTTCCGGAGCATCTGCATTTGAAGAAAATGTGCGGAATCATGTGGTGTTCGACGGCGCCCTCCGATGAGGCAGACAAAATTACTAAACCCGTGCGCAGCATAGGCAAGCCGGCGCTTGACCACGTCGGCCCCATGCCCTTTCCTGTCGTCCAAAGCCTCTTCGACCCGCTCTATCCCCCCGGACTGCAACAATACTGGCGGGCTGACTTCGTAGATTCCCTGAGTGAAGCAGCCATCGCCAGGCATCTCGAATACGGCCAGAAACTGCCCACAATCCTCTCCACCTCACACCTTTATCCCATCAATGGCGCAGCACATCGTGTCGGCAAGAACGATACCGCATTTAGCTACCGCGACGCCGATTGGGCGATGGTGATTGTGGGTGTGGATCCCGACTCCGCCAATAAGGACAAGATCACGGAATGGTGCAAGGATTACTTTGACGCCGTGCATCCATACTCGGCGGGCGGCGCCTACGTGAACTTCATGATGGAAGAGGGTCAGGAGCGTGTGAAGGCATCATTCCGGGAAAACTATGAACGGCTAGCCGTGGTGAAGAAAAAGTACGATCCCACAAACTTCTTCCGTGTAAACCAGAACATTCGCCCGGCGTAATGTTTGATAGACCTTACAGACTCCGGCGGCCCGTCCCGGGCCGAGCATCCCAGCCACGGGTGCGACGGTAAAGGTTTTCCTCCCTTAACTTACGGGTTGACGAACAACTGCCGGACACTGCAAACTCTAATCTTAAGGGTTTTTTAATTAAGGGGCTGAAGAAGCGCTTTTGGCGATTGTCCCTGAGAAGCTGCGAAAAAAGCTCCATCGCTCTGCTATGGCGGCGCTCTATGAGCGCCGAAGTGTATGAAATTCCATGACGAGTGGTTATAGGCCGCGGTCAGATTTATTCACGTGTTCCGAGTGCCCACAGCTTGGGCTGTCCATAATTTGCAGGACCCCGGCGATTTTCCGGAAAAGTTGTAGCGTAGGGTTCGTCTTGTCGCATTGTGGCTTTTTGCGATTATTCGGCTAAGAACTGCAGGGCCAGCGACGGACCCTGCGCCACTAACCCGATGGGTTCTTGGCGCGCGGAGGGATGAACCTCTGTTTGAGGAGAAAATACAATGAGATTTCCGCTGGGAATGACTATGGATTTGGCTAAGTACATTGGCGGCAAGCGCCTTCGGGGAATTGATAGATTTCCTTTGGTCATGATGCTGGAGCCGCTGCATGCCTGCAATCT
>JASHTR010000591.1 GCA_030040455.1 Terriglobia bacterium
CGGTGCCGTGAATGGTAACCCTTGCCTTTCCCGTTGCCACCGCGACCGGCAGCGGAACTAAGGTCCCCCGGTTCTGTCCAAAGCATTGTAGAGTTAAAAACAGACTAAGAACTGTTACTGCGGAGCATCTGAGAGTGCACATGGGCTCCTCCTTAATGTGATCGAGGGGGCGTAGGCACCCTCGGAAGACGTAATTAACTCAACCCTTGCTGGTGGGAACTTTCCTAATCCCTGGAAGACAACGGCCATGAGCGATCACTGCCGTCCCAATAATGAGACGGAGTGAACTGCACTGAGACGTCGGCGCGGCCCGGCCAATCTTGGCAGTGAGTCCGTGGCTCCTCAAGGCGACCCCATTGCTCGCGATTCGGACCGTTCCACGTCACGCGCGCGCGTGCGGAGCGATCGCAGGAGAGCGGATACCGCTTGGGTCAAGGCAAGTTCCACGGTTACAAGTTGTGCCAAACCCACAGCAATAATTGCCGTTATCAACACAGCAAATGTCGGTGGCGCTACAACAGAAGGCTTCAGGAGAATTTGAATAGTTACAGCATACGTTTTCCTGATCACAGCATGTGCCTCTGCTGCCGCTGCCGCACGCCGACTGACCGCTGGCACATCCGTTGACGTTGCACGCCGCTAAAAACCCAGCGGCTGCCGCACCAAGGATGAGGCGGAATGACGTGCGCCGAGATGTGGGCGCGGCCAGTTTGCGCGCCAAGTCGTCAAAGAGATGCTCCATGAGGTCCTCCTACTATTGTGAAGATTTCGGCTGCCCAAGCTCGTTAGCCGTCGTGAGCATTCGCGTGTATATCAAGAACATGACGAGGCTCTGTATAGCCAACCGCCCCGTTGCAAGCCAGGTCCCGATGGTGGTGTCCGGGCGAACTACCATCGCGGCCGGAATACCGCCGATTTTGTAGGACTGGGAAATCTCACGCTCTTTCTGCCATGCTATGTTTCGAAATCCATATTTCCCCTCGGGTCGTCCGTTATCGGTCGCGGGGGCACGGCTGATGATTACGAACGCGATCAACTCCGCGTACTGGCGCTCCCAGCGCTCAATGTCTGGCAGGATCTCTGCGCATGCCCCACAATCCGGATCGGTGAAAATCAAGAGGACCGGCTTGCCGCCGATCAAGAGAGCTTCGAGCGGAACGCGACCATCGGGCGAAGACACCTCAAACGAAAGGGCGGGCGCGCCGACCGGCAGTCCTGCTACTGCGGGTGGAGTTAGTGCAAACGCGGCGGCGCCAGGGACACCTTGCTCAAGTTTGTCCATGCGGAGCAGGAGTCGTCCGTGCTGATGAAGCAATCCGAAAATAAGAAACGTTTGGACGAGGAATCCGACGACAGCGAGCGATATTGCCGCGACCGGCAGTGGTTGGGCCGTGGCGACTCCCGTTAGCCGCCGGATCCCAGTCGCTAGCGACATTCCGGGGCCTTCCCAGAGAATAACTGCCGCTCCCGTAGCGAACGCGACATCGCGCGCTACCAGGCTCCAGCTAATCGGGCGAGAGTGTAACTGACCGAAGCAGTTGCACTCAGGCTGGCGACCCCTGAGGAGGTTTACGATGATCGCGGATACAAACGCGACCAGCAAGCCGATCGCGGCCGCCGCGCCCCAGAGGGCTGAGCTCGCCAAAATGAGAAGGGTTGCGGTAACGATCTCCACGACTGGCAGCAGGAACGCCGCCGGTTTTGCAAGTGATTTCGGCAGCCCGAAGTCTGAAATCGCTTTTTGCGATCCGGCCGAATTGAAAGCTTTGGCTAAACCGGCAGATGCAAAAACGATCGACAACACAATTCGATCGAAAAGAAGCAGGATGTCGATCATCCGCGACCCCTCCTTTTTTTAAGTACGATAGCTGCGGAACATCCCAAGCACTTGAAGCTGCTCCAGTCGATAGAATCCACACGATCATTCGCAGCTATTGCGGTCCGAGCGGCACGCCGCTTGCCAGTTCCTGGTAGGAAGTGCTCAACCCCAACGAGACAGTCCGATCATCAACATCCACTCGGGTATCTGAAAACGGGTTTGGGCCCCCTTGGTTCCCGCGCGTCCACATAACCCTTTCGATACTCTTAATGCCTTCAAAAATCGCGCCCACAACGCTTGCGTGGCTCGAAGTCGTGAATTTCAAGTTGACGCTTATTTCGACCGTGTCTTCGCGAGGTGTCACGCTGTACGTCATTCCGTCAAGTCCGTCAACGAGGGTTGACCATACAATAGGCACAGAATCCGCAAAAGGGATGACTGCCTTCAACCACATCAGGGCAGCCCCACCCCGCGCGACTCCCCACAAGGGCGCATCGCTCGGGATCATCGCCACAAGGTCCATGAGTTGGGGCTCCGAGGAGAGCGGTTCCGTGAGGCCGTCTCCGTTCTCGGCAATGTACTCGAGGAACTTCATCCTCCCGAGAGCAGCCCAGCTCTGGCCTTGGAACACCACGCAGGATCCCCCTCGGGGAGCAGGTCCCTCACAGTAAGCCTCAAGGTCACCAATCTTCGTAGGCACGAGCCGGGCGTAGGGAGAAGATGTTGTAGTGGGGAGCACCGGATAGAATTCTCCTTGGGCGATCGCAAAAGTGTGTCCCCCTTCCTTTTCCCCCTCCCTTCCCACCAGGAGCTCCGTCACATTCTCCTCCCTTAATCCAAATGCCCCGAGCCATCGCTCCAAATATGCGAAGTTTCCCGCGTAGGCTTTCTGTAGCGCCTGGAAGTGCGGCATGTTGCGCAACGCTTTCAGGTTCTCGTACTCGATACGGCTTAGGTTTCCAGGAACCACCCCTGCGGAGTCCCAGAAAAACTGTTGGCCCGGAATCGGCTGTGGCCCTAGGACAGCGGCTGCCGTTGCAAGCACAAGTAGCCTCAGAATTCGAGCGCTCGTATTAAATCGCCTCATATGCGCCGCCTCACTTCTCAGCGACTGGCTGCGGATAAAGAAACAACCTTACACCGTGACTAATACCCAGCCCGAGGTTTTGCGGCTGCTGCCTTTCGGACCCGGCCGTAATAGAACGGTTTGAGACCCCAAATGGTTTGAGGAATACCGAGGACAGCGATCACGCCTGGCCCGCTGCTCCTCGAAGATAAAAATTTAATTTCCAAACTCCGATCATCCTCTTCATTAGGGTGTGGCTCCTCAGAGATCGCGCCTATTTGCGTTT
>JASHTR010000052.1 GCA_030040455.1 Terriglobia bacterium
AATATCGCGCAATTTAACGCATTGTTCGAGCCGGATGCCAACCTGAACCTCTTTGATTCGAACGGTCAGCAGGAAGCCCCGCTACCATACCTGGTGATTGTAATCGACGAGCTCGCGGACCTGATGATGGTCGAGCCGCAAGAGGTTGAGGAGTCCATCACGCGCCTGGCACAGATGGCGCGCGCCGTGGGTATTCACCTGATTCTAGCGACCCAGCGTCCATCCGTGGATGTAATCACCGGTCTGATCAAGGCAAACCTTCCTTCGCGGGTCTCTTTCCGTGTGGCCTCCAAGGTGGATTCGCGCACTATTCTGGATTCCAATGGCGCCGAAGCTCTGTTAGGACGGGGTGACATGCTCTTTATGCCACCCGCAAGCTCCCGCCTGCTGCGCCTTCACGGGCCGCTCGTGAACGAGAAGGAAATCAACAAGGTGGTTGAATGGTGGAAGTCGCAATCCGCCCCGCAATATAACGAAGAATTCCTGAAACCGTTGCAGGAGCGGGATTCCGACGATAATCCCGATGAGGATGAGGAAGCTTCTTCGGAGCTGGACGGCGTTTATCAGGACGCTGTGCGGATTGTGGTCGACTCCGGCAAGGCTTCCACTTCGCTCCTCCAGCGACGACTGCGCCTCGGCTATGGACGCGCCGCGCGCCTGTTGGACCTCATGCAGCGAGACGGCATTATCAGTGCTCCGGATGGGGCCAGACCCCGCGAGGTGCTGAAGCGTCCGGAGTGGCTCGAGGAAGTGGACGAGCCTCTGCGCTAAGCGATTTCCCTCAACATCTACCGGTTGACCTTGGCTAAGCCTGATGCCATGATAAATGGGGTGGAGAGCAAAAGGTCATGAATAGGAAAGTATGGATGGCCGGCGGAGCCGTGGTTTTGCTCACTGTGGCATTGGCCATCTCCTTAGGCGGCGTTGCACGCGGCGTTGCCCATCCTCAGAACTCTGAAGGTCCGAACCCGCAACCAGGCGAAACCGTTGTTATTCCCAAGCACGAGCAACAGGAGCCAGGTCCCAGCCAGCAGCCTGGTGAAACGGTTATTGTGCCGAAGCAACCGGCTTCTGCCCCTGCAGAGCAGCCGAGTAAGCCCGAGAAGATCAATCCGAACCAGATCTATACCCTTTCCACGAGCACCAACCTGGTGAGCGTGGACGTGCTAGTGGAAGATAGTGAGGGCGACCCCATCACCAGCTTGCAAAAAGGCAACTTCCGGCTTGATGACGATGGGACGCAGCAAACCATCACGAATTTCGGCCCCATCCAGGCCCCGATGACGGTTTGCATGCTGGTGGAATTCAGCAACGAATGGTGGCCGCTGCTCTACCAGGCGCTGGAAGAAGGATATACCTTCCTGAATTTTATGAGGCCCGCGGACTGGATCGCGGTGATTAGTTTCGACCTCCAACCCCACATTCTCACCGATTTCACCCACGACCGTGGCCAGGTGCAGGGCGCGCTCAACGAGTTGCGCTTCCCGGGATTTTCGGAGACCGATCTGTATGACGCCTTGGCGTTCACGATCGATCGAATGAAGAATATTAAGGGCCGAAAAGCCATTCTTGCCATTGTCAGCGGTCATGACACCTTCAGCAAGCTCACCTACGACCAGATGTTGAAGATTTCCAAGGCGTCCACCACCCCGATTTATCCGGTGAGCATCCTGGAATGGCTTGCGGTGCGAATGCCGAACGGATACAACATCGGTTATTGGCAGGCGCGGAATGGCCTGAATTACATCGCCAAATATTCCGGCGGGCAGGCTTATTTTCCTCGTTTTGAGGGAGAGCTACCCGGGATTTATCGTCAGATTGCGGAGCAGTTGCGCTCGCAATACAGCCTGGGTTTCGTACCAAGTGATCCGGAAAAAGACGGCAAGTATCACAAGCTGAAGGTTGAGTTGGTGGACGCCCAAGGCAATCCGCTACGTGTTGTTAACCAAAAAGGCAAGGTCGTCAAATATCGCTTGGTCTACCGCGAAGGCTATTACGCTCCCAAAGGGTAGGAACACTCTGAGTTCCGTGGCCCGTCCGCTTGAGGCCCCAGCGACGCCATGGATCCAGCCTCCAGTCCGCACGAGGGCCGCTCGATTCGGTGTGAAAATCCTAAGCGCCAGGCTGCCGGACGTTAAACCAATATCGCACCGCGAAGTCACGACGGTGTCGAAGACTTAAGACTTTTTCTGAGCGAACAATTAAGGGTGCCACACAGACTGCGGGAAAGGGAAATGCTTGCCCAGATTGACCGGGAGCGGTTGCCGCGCCATATTGCCATCATCATGGATGGCAATGGGCGCTGGGCTCTGAAGCGCAAGCTGCCGCGGATTTACGGCCATCGCGCGGGCATGCGTGCGGTGAGGCAGGGCGTGGAAGCCTGCCACCGCTTAGGCGTTTCCTACCTCACACTCTATGCGTTCTCCATTGAGAACTGGAAGCGGCCTCCGGCTGAAGTCAAGCTATTGATGACGCTGCTCCGTGAATATCTGAAAAAAGAAATGGAAGAAATGCAACGGGAGAATATCCACCTGGGAGTCATTGGCCGCATCCACGAGCTTCCCGGAGCCGTCCGAAAGGATTTGCAGAATGCTTTGGCCCGGACCCGATCGAACACAGGTTTGCATTTGACTCTTGCGCTCAACTACGGCTCCCGCGCAGAGCTGGCCGATGCCTTCTCGAAGCTGGCGATGCAGATGAGAAAGAATGGGAAAATGGAGATTGACGAAAAGGCCATCAGCCGGAGTCTCTATACGCAGGACCTGCCCGATCCAGACCTGCTCATTCGAACCAGCGGCGAAATGCGGCTCAGTAATTTCCTGCTCTGGCAGGCAGCCTACGCCGAGCTATGGGTTACCGAAACCCTTTGGCCGGATTTCAGGCGTCGTGATCTTTACCAGGCGGTGCTGGATTATCAAAAGCGTGAGCGCCGTTACGGCGGCCTGGGTTAGCGTGAAGTCCGCAGGCGGTGATAGTTTTTACGCGGGCTCTTAAGACGGATACAAAGCGCAGAAGCCGTTACGTCGGGTTGGGTCTGAGAAGGGCGTTTCTCTCCTTGTAATTTAGCATTCCCAGATAAAATAAGCCTATAAGGGTTTTGCAAAGACTGCGGGCGGCAATCTGATGATGAAGATGCGTGTTCTCACCGGGGTCGCGATTCTTGTCCCCGCGGTTTATCTCATTGGCTGGTCGCCCCGGTGGCTTTTTTGGGGAGTGCTCGTCATTCTGGTTGAGAGAGGGTTATACGAATACTTCCTGATCGCCCGCGAGGCCGGATTGAAAGGGTTTTGCCGCTGCGGGTATGTTGCGGGCCTCGTAATTTGTGTTGGGCAGTGGGCGGACCTTCATCATCCAGGAGCCTTGGAACTCGCGGCGATCCTTGTCGTTATGTTGCTGATTTCGGTTTTGGCCCTGTGGCTGGTCGCTGATTTTAGGCTATATGCCGTAGGCGTTACAGCCACGTTCTTTGGCGTATTTTATGTGGCCTTCACGTTCTCTTGCCTGTTCCCCTTGCGCTTTTCGGACCTCGGGGCGGGTCTCGCCAACGGCCGTCAGATGCTGTTTTTTCTATTTGCGGTGATTTGCGTGGGGGATATCTTCGCCTATTTTACGGGGCGCTTCCTTGGAAGAAAACTCATCTTTCCCCGCGTTTCACCGAAGAAAACGGTTGAAGGCGCTCTCGGCGGCCTCGCCGCGAGCGTCCTTCTCGGATGGGCTTGGGCGCAATGGTTCTGGCAGACAAAAAGGTGGGAAACGGTTATCCTGTTAGCTTTGTGTGTTGCGGTGGCAGGGCAGTTGGGGGATTTTGTGGAATCTGCCCTGAAGAGAGGTGCAAACCTCAAGGACTCGGGCGATATCCTCCCCGGCCACGGCGGTCTTCTCGACCGCGTGGACAGCATGCTTTTTGGGGCTCCGGCGCTTTGGCTTTTCCTCATGTTGAGGCATTTCATCCGATGAAAGGCGTGTGCGTCCTCGGTTCAACCGGGTCGATTGGGCAAAGCTGCCTGAGCGTCGTGCGGAGCCTTCCGGGGCGTTTTCGCGTCATCTCGCTTGCCGCGGGCAGAAATCTCGAGCTGCTGGCGCAGCAAGTGGAGGAATTCAAGCCGCGGTGGGTAGCCGTGGGAGTTAAAGACTCTGTAAATCCGTTGCGTGGCTTGCTCGAAGAGCGTGGGTATGGCGAGCGGGTCAGCATTGTAGCGGAATCGCAAGGTCGCATTGAAGCAGCGACTCTTCCGGAAGTGGACGTTGTGGTTTCCGCTTCGCACGGGGTTACGGGTCTTCTTGCCACGTATGAGGCCGTTCGCGCCGGGAAGCGAGTGGCCCTGGCCAACAAGGAAACGCTGGTGGTGGCCGGCGAGCTGGTGATGCGTGAAGCCGCGCGGAGCGGCGCGGAAGTGCTCCCGGTGGACAGCGAGCACTGCGCGATTCACCAATGTCTTCGCTCGGGCGAGACGCACGAAGTTGAACGGCTTATCCTGACGGGTTCCGGCGGGCCTTTCCTAAACACGCCTCTCAGGAAATTCGGCTCCATCACGCCGGAAGAGGCGCTCAAACATCCGGTGTGGCGAATGGGCGGACGCATTACGGTTGATTCAGCGACGTTGATGAACAAGGGGCTTGAAATCATCGAAGCGCGGTGGCTCTTTGGCCTTAAGCCCGCGCAAATTGAGGTCCTGATCCATCCGGAGTCAGTCATTCATTCCATGATAGAATTTAAGGACAGGTGCATTCTGGCGCAGTTGGCGGTTGCGGACATGCGCATTCCTATCCAATACGCCTTAACCTATCCGGAGCGCTTGTCCACGAATGGCGACAGCCTTGGTCTTGACCTCCTTGCCGCGGCGCGTTTGCATTTTCGCCGCCCCGACACGCGGCGCTTTCCGTGTCTGGATCTGGGACGTCAAGCGATCGAGGCGGGAGGGTGTTTGCCGTGCGCGCTCAACGCCGCCGATGAGGTTGCCGTGGAGGCTTTTCTTGAACGCCGCCTTTCCTTTGATTCCATTGCTCGCGTCATTGAGAAGGTGATGCGGCGAGCGCCCCAGCGGGACCTTCACTCGATGGAAGAAGTGCTCGAATGTGATGCCGAAGCGCGAAGGCTGGCGCTGGACATGATTGCCGCTGAGTCCGCGGCGTAGGCGCGCGGCTGGCGCACCCGGTTGTGCCAATGATGGGCGAGCAAGTTGCGTCGATGAAGTTGGAGCTTAATTCGGGCATGGGAGCAGCGGTAAG
>JASHTR010000592.1 GCA_030040455.1 Terriglobia bacterium
ATGGTTGGTTGGAGCATATTGCTGCTCGCGAACGGTTAACGAAGCTCCTGAAGTTTCATCAGGGCTGTTGACCGCGACTTTCAGGTATTGACATGAAACGAAGCTTCACGATTGTCGCATCGCTGCTTTTGGCCTTCTCCGCAGGGCGAAAGGGCGTCGCCGGTCCTCGCCCGGCAACCCCTTGGAACAACCTTCCGCCTCCGCCCCTCATGACCGGCATTGGCGATGCCAGCATGAAAATCACAACGTCATCACCGCGCGCCCAGGCCTATTTCAATCAAGGCCTGCGTCTGCTTCACTGTTTCTGGTATTTTGAGGCTTATCGGGCTTTCCGAGAGGCCGCGCGCCTGGCCCCCTCCGCGGCGATGGCCTATTGGGGCATGGCCGAAGCGCTCATGAATTTTCCCCAAACGGGAGAGGAAGAAAGGGTAGCCATCGAGAAAGCCGAATCCCTCATGGGCAAAGCCTCCGACCACGAGCGGTATTACATCCGCGCCGCGGCCGATCTGACGGAAAATGCGAGTGCCTCGGGGCGCGCCGCCTATGTGCGCGAGATCGAAACCTTGATTCACAAATATCCGAACGATCTCAATGCGCCAGCGTTCCTCGCCTATTTTGTGATGTCGGGTTATGGGCCTGACGGGCAACCGACTCGCGGCGAATTGTATGCGGAGGCGCTGCTTCGCCATATTCTGGCATCCCATCCCAACAATGTAGCTGCCAACCACTATTGGATTCATGCTGTGGAAGGCGGTCCCCTGCCTGTAGAAGGACTCAAGAACGCTCAATTGCTTCTGAAGCTCGCCCCGAATTCCGGCCATTTAGTTCATATGGCCGGCCACATCTATTATCGCCTTGGAGACTATGAGAAGGCCCGCGACTCATTCATCCATTCGATGCGCGTCGATGAAGCCTACATGGCACGCGAGCACATCCCTCCCGAGGATGACGCGAATTACGAGCACAACCTGGCTTATCTGGTGGCAGCCTGCGCGGAAGAAGGCCGCTATAAGGAGGCACTCCAGTGGGCAAAGAAGCTTGATCGCCTGCCTGCCTCGCCGGCCTACGGAGCAAGCGCCCTGAACTATGCAATTCCGGTGGGCAGCACTTTATTGCGACTTCATCTCCGTTTTGCAGACTGGCAAGCTGCCGCCAGCGATCCCACGGATTTCGGTGTTGATCCCAGGAATTTGGGGTCCGCCTCCAGGGAGTATCAGCAGGGTTGGCACGCTTTTGCAAAAGGCATGGCAGCGCTGGGGGGCGAACCCGGCAAGGTTAATATTGAGGAGACCCGTGAACAAGTCCTGACTCTCCAGACACGGCTTGAAGAGCTTAACAAGGAGGAAGCAATTGCGCCGGGATTGAATTCGTTCTGGATTGGCGGGGCCGTTCACCTGCTGGAAGTGGCATCAACCGAACTTCAGGGCAATCTAAAAAGCGCTGAAGGGGAAAACGCTGAAGCATATCATCTCCTGAAAAGCGCGATTGAAGAAGAAGAGGAATTAGGCTATACCGAACCGCCTTATTATCCCCGCCCGGTCGAGGAAACCCTCGCCAACGCTTGTTTGCGTGCTCACGCCTGGGAACTCGCGAGAGAAGCCTTTAAGCAGGAACTCCGGATACGGCCTCAGAGCGGGTTTGCGCTGTTCGGAATTGCGCGATCCTATGATTTGGAAGGTTCGTTGCCAGAAGCGGCCCAGGCTTATGAAACGTTCCTCGCCGCCTGGCGTTATGCCGACCGTGACTTGCAGCAAGTTCGCACGGCGGAAGCCTGGCTCGCCTCTCACGGGAGGTAGCTGAAAAATCCCATATCCAGTCATTCGGACGAGTTCATCATGATGTTTCGCGACACCTGCAAAGCATGAACATTATGCTGAAGTCATTCCCACGTAAGCGGGAATGTGCCTTGCCCGGCGGCTGGAGCCGGGACTCCCGCTTGGGCGGGGGTGACCGTCGGCGCATTTTCAGGGTGGTCCTAATTCGAAGGAACCGGGCCGGCGAGATCCTTAAAAAGCAGGAATCGACTCTGTCCTGGAAGACGACCACCCTTTTCGAGCTCCTTTAGCTTGCTCAAGGCCGCTCCCGCCTTCTGGGTTTGGCCTTCGGCGGAATAAAGCTGGACAAGCTCGGAGTAACTTTCGAGAAGCTTCGGCTCCAGGGTAATTGAGGTCTCCAAATCATCGATAGCCTTTTGCCGGCTGCCTTCCCGTGCATACACCCGGGCTTGCCAGAAGTAGGATTGAGCTGCTTCGGGATCGAGAGCCAGGGAACGGCTCAGCTCCCATTTGCTCTTTTCGAGCTTTCCCATCATGAGGAAGGCAATTCCCAACTCACGGTGGTAGAAGGCGGCGGCAGGCTTCAAGGCGATTGCCTTCTCCAGCGACAACTGCGCTCCAGGGAAATCCTTCTCTTGCAACTTGCTGAGACCGAGCAGCGCGTAGGCCCGGTCGTCGCGCGGGGTCAAGCGAACGTCCGCCTCGCAGGCCGCCTCGGCCTGTAAATATTTCCCAAGAAAAAAGTAGCTGACTGCCATTTGGTAAAAGACGCTGGATGACTTGTTGTTCAGGCTGTAAGCTTTCTTCAAAGTTTCCAGGGCTTCATTGTAATGTCCCTGCATCTGGTCAACCCATGCGGAGCTCACCAAGTATCCGGCGTTTTGGGGGTCCGCCTGGAGAGCCAAAGAGAGATCGGCCTGGGCCACAATAAAGTTTCCAGTGAGCGCCCTCGCCTCTGCCGCCAAGAGCATTGCTTCACCGGGTTTGCCTGCCCCTGCCGGCAAGCTCTCGAGCATCGTCAATGCTTCCGTGGGGTCGCCCGCCCGCAGGCACACCTCAGCCAGGAGGAGCTTGGTTTTTGTGTCATTCGGCTGCAACTCGAGAGCGGCTTCAAGCAGGCTGCGCGCCCGCTTGAATTGGCGGAACCGAAGGCACAAGTCAGCAAGCCCCACCGCGAGCTGCGAGTTGTCGGGAATTGCTTCGGTGGCTTCGCCAGCGAGCTGAGCTGCCACTGTGGAGTTTCCAACTTCAAACTGGGCCCTTACAAGAGTCAACCAGAATTGCGCATTGCCGGGCGCTTTCTTCTGCGCCTGTTCAAGGTAGGGCATCGCCGCGCGAGCGCGGCCCAAATCCAAAAGAGCAACTCCAAGGGCGTAGCGTGCCGGAAGGTAGGCGGGATCTCGATTGAGGGCGAGGCGCAGCTCGCGAAGGGCTGCCTCGGGCTGGCGATTTCTTAGATAGGCCGTGCCCAGGCCGTAGCGGGTTAAAACCGAATCGTTTCCCAGCTTGATGGATCGCCTGAAGTCGGGAATGGCCCTGCGAAGGTCGCCGGTGCCACTCTCCGCCACCGCCAGATAGGCAACGTTCGTTGCCGAAGGGTCCTTCGCCACCAGAAGGGAGAAATCCTGTTGCGCCTGCACAAAGTCTTTCGCGCCCAGCGCCTGCATGCCCGCTTTCAATAGCTCATTTTCGGATTGCCCGAGAGCAGGAAGGCCCGCCCCTACGATTCCTAAAAGAACCAGAAGACAAATCCTTCTGCGCATGGATGACCTTTCTGTTGACTGACACGCTCGGGATGAAAGAATCCATTTTCAGTTGAGGCGGCCCGATTCCCCGGGTGACATCAGACATCTTACCGAGCCCTTGACATTAAGATTTCTACCCGATAGTATAGGCCTACAATTCGATATCGTTAAGGAGGGCGATCATGAGGCTGAGAAATACTGCAGGGCAAACTCGAAGGAACATCTTTCATCTGCGAGGCCTCCGGGTTTTTCTGGTTTTTCTTCTTCCCCTACTGTTTTTGCCGGCTTCTTACGCGCAAATCTACACCTCAAATATTGTGGGGACGGTCACAGATCCCTCAGGAGCGGTCATGCCGGGAGTCAATATGAACCTCCTCAACGTCCAAACGGGCGTCACGCAGAAGACGCAGACCAATGGCGCGGGCGACTATGTGTTTCAGTACCTGCACCCCGGCACCTATATCCTGACGGCTACAGCTTCGGGGTTCAAAAAGTTCGTTCGGGAGAATATCACCCTTCAAATGTACTCGAAGCTCAGCATCAACGTGACGCTCCATCCGGGCGCGGTCACGCAGTCGGTCACGGTGAGAGGAGCGACGCCGCTGTTGCAGACACAAACCGGCGAACAATCCATTACGATGGGGAACGAGGAGATTACGGACCTGCCTCTCATTCGCAGCGATACGACCTCCTACGACGTCCTGGACCAAGTGAAACTGCTCTCTCCGGGTGTTGTAATGGACACCAGTGAAACGTGGACGGTTTCAGAAGGCGGGATTTACCGGCGGGACCAGGACTATATCGATGGTGCGCTGACGACGCAGGCCGTATACGAAGGCAATGCCATCAATCCCTCGCCCGACGCTATTCAGGAAATCAAAGTGATGACCAACTCGTTTTCAGCCGTCTACGGGACTACGGGAGGCTCCATCACCATCGCCACTACGAAGTCCGGCACGAACCAGTTCCACGGTGACGCCTACGAATACGTGCAGAACGACAGGTTCAACGCCGGCGATCCCTTCGAGCACACCGTACCCAAAGAAGTCTATAACCAGCCCGGCTTCACTGTTGGGGGGCCTATCTTAAAGAACAAACTTTTCTTCTTCTTTGACGCCCAATGGACACGTGACAACACCGAACAAGCTTACCCCAACCTCACGGTCCCAGACCCCTCCTGGAGGAGCGGCGACTTTCAAAATGTAGAGGGCGCGCAGGTGGGGACCGATGACCTCGGACGTCCCATTTATCAGAATGAGATCTTTAATTACGCCACTCAGCGTAGTGTAACGGCGGGCCAAATCGATCCGGTCACCGGGCTGGTCGCTACGGCGACGGGTACGGTTCGCGATCCCTTTCCTAACAATACGATTCCAGCAGCGGACTTGAACCCGGCAGCGCTGAAGTTGCAGGCGCTTTTTCCGAACCCGACGACGAACTCCATCTATCAGAACTACAGCGTTGTTCCGGTTGCTTTCTTCCACGAACACCTCTGGGACCTCAAGATTAACTACGTAGCGAGTGACCGGGACCAGATCATGGGTCGGTGGTCGTCCATCTATGACGACGGTTACCTGGGCTCACCGACCGTGAACCCGTATCCGGGGTTGGGCGGAGGAGGGCTCGCGCCGGCGATTGAGACCGGGCAGAATCCCGTGCTCGACTGGGTCCACACATTTGGACCGTCTACCACGAACGACCTCCACGCTTCCTACTTCCACGTTTATTGCTATAGAGTTCCGGTCGGCTATGGTTCGGTCGGATTGGCCACCTACGGGATCGAAGGCTTGCCAAATGCCAGCGCTCTTCTGGGTGTTCCCAACATCGGTTTCACGGGGTCGAGTGGCGTCAATTTTCTCGGCAGCCGGTATGACACGCTGGAACTCCAGGGGCAAGCCGATATTTTTGTTGATGACTTGGTCTCCCTCGTTCGTGGCAAGCACACCTTCCAGTTCGGCGGCGAGGCTCAGCGGATGCAGATAAACAACCTCCAGCCTGATCCGTCAAACACGCGGTGGTACTTCAGCAACGATTTCACTAATGAGTACTCTGGAACCGGAGTGGGCTCAACGGGCTTCGATTATGCGAGTTTTCTGGTGGGTTTGCCGGACAACCTTTCGTATAAGTATTTCCCAAACTTCGCCGATGTACGCGCCTCCGTCTTCGCGCTCTTTGCTCAAGACGATTTCCGCGTTAAGCGGAACCTGACGCTGAACCTCGGACTGCGCTGGGACGCGCCGCTCAACTGGTATCCGGTGAATAACACGGTTGGCGCCATCTACACCTGGAATGGGACCACGACGTCCTTCGAAACTCTCGGGAAAAATGGCTTCCGCAACACAGAATGGAATAACGACTGGTGGAATTGGGGTCCGCGGCTCGGACTGGCTTGGTCGCCTTCCCGGTTGCACAACACCGTAATTCGGGGCGGATACGGCATTTTCAGTATGGGGAACCAGGAGGGTGGCGCACAGGGCGGCCAATTTGCGTTGAGTCCATTGTGGTACACCGTCTACGACAACGGCGTTTACAATGCCGCGAGTATAAATAACTCCCTCAAACCGTTGACGACCCTGAGTAGTATCCCCTACGCTCCGCCCGTGATTGCCCTTAACCCGAATCCCGGCATTGTCCCGGACAACAACCCTATGCCAACCGCCGAGCAGTGGAACATTGGGGTGCAGCACGAAATACCGGGCCAGATTATGTTTAATGTGGCATACGCTGGAGCCCATGATTATGACTTGCCACAAAACGGGTATTCGATCAACACCATCCCCTTAAACCTTCTCGCTACTTGCCAGGGTCAGGACATCGCAGGCTGCGCGCCTTACCCTAACTACAGCCTCGGCGCCCTCGGCCTGAAAGATTCGATCGGCGAAAACAGCTACAACTCCCTCCAGATTACGGCCACGAAGCACTTTTCACAGGGTCTGAGTTTCCTTATGGCTTATACCTGGGAGAAGAACCTCAACGTGGGAGAGAACGGCTTTCGTGATCCCGTGGCAGACCGATACTTGGACCGCGCATGGGACTATAACAGCGTGCCTCAGGCGTTTACTCTTTCTTTCGTTTACGCCCTCCCATTTGGACCGGGGCGCCGCTGGCTAACCCACGGCCCGGCGGTGCCTTTCCTGGGGGGCTGGCAACTGAGCGACGTTACCGACCTGCAAAGTGGTTATCCCCTTTATGCAAGCACTGGCTTCAACAGTTGTGCATGTGGCGCGTCCAACCAGCCCAACGAGATTGGCAACCCGGTGCCGTCGGGTTTTGTTCAAAACACAAGCCACTGGTTTAACCCGGCCGCATTTACAGAACCTGCCCTTTATACCATGGGAAATGCGGGGTACGAAGGGCAGTTTTTTGGACCGGCAATGTCCAGTTTTGATATCAGCATTGGCAAGCATTTCTATTTCCCGAAACTCGGCGAGTCGAAGAATCTGGAGTTCCGTGCCGATTTCTTTAACGCGTTCAACACGCCGTGGTTCAGCAGCCCAACCACCAATATCCAGTCCGGGACAGTCGGAGAGATCGGGAGTGCGAACAGCACGCCACGCTATATCCAATTGGGGATGAAGTTTTCTTTCTGAGTCTGAATTCAAGCCATTGTTACCCCGCGCTTCCGGGTTGTAGCGCAGCGCTGCAGAGCCGCGACTGAGCGGATTGCCTTTCTGAGTGAGCACAGCGAGCGAAGAATCCCTGCATGGGCGTGGGTAAAGACGGGAATTTTTCGCTCCGCTCGGAACGACAGGCCCCGAAAGTTTGCTGGAAATTCGCTCTTACCGATCGCTGGACTTGAGTTTTCAAGCCGGGCTAACTTTATCCCGATTGAATGGCTCAATGCGACGATTAATGATAGTGGCGGCGGTCACGCTTCTGTTGAATGTGCCCGTCGAAGGGTTGGGTTGGCCGGCGCCGCAAGGCGTTGCCTGCCATAAGAGCTCAAATTTATCAGCCGCTACTCCTGGCGAGGCCGGGATGGCGTTCCTCAGCAAAGGCCAGTTCGCGAAGGCCATTCCGCAACTTCGCTGCGCGGTCGAGCTCCAACCCGGCTCCTTTAAGTATTCGCTTGCCTTAGCCGAAGCATTACTCTCCTCCAACTACAACTTTACTGCCCTGCACTTTTTGCTGAAGGTGAAGCCGCAGTTTCAGAGTCGTGCCGAGTACCGCTATACCTTAGGATTGGCCTATTACCTCTGCTATCAGTATCGAAAAGCGATCCGGCAATTCGGCACGTTTCCCCAGAACGATCCTCGGCTCAACCGAATCCCATTCATCATCGGAAACTGCTATATGGCTATCGGTAAATTAAGTGAGGCAGAGGTGTTTTTTCGCCGGGCCATCAACCTTAACCCTACCAACGCCGCATATTATGTGTCACTTGCCAAGATGCTTCGCATGGAGGGTCCGCAACATTTAAACGAGGCCATTGTGACTTTGAGGAAGGCGTTGAGCTTAGATCCCCAAAACGCCTATGCTAGCCTTCACCTTGCCTACTGTGAGGAGGGAGAAGGAAACTATTCAGATTCCTTGATCACATTGCAACATCTGGTTGCAGGGCATCCTGACTTTCAACCTGCCCGGCTGGCCCTTGCTGCCGTTTACGAGCACGATGGAGAATCAGCCATGGCGCGCAAGCAAAGGGAAATTGCCGCGCATCTAAAGCCCCCCGCACAATTCCATGACCCTGAGCTCGGGCCCGTTGCTTCGAACCTGAGCTCACAGTGACAAAAGATGAAGCCCGGTCTTATTTTCCTCTGCGAAATGCAAAAAACCTCATTCGTCCTATAACAATGCTCCCGGTCCCGTCAATTTTTCGAAATGCTGCCGTGCGGGTCAATCACGAATTTCCGTGCCGCTCCTTTATCGAAGTCCTTATAACCTTGCGGTCCCTGATCCAGGCTGATGACCGTTACGTTGACGGCCTTGGCAACCTGAATCTTGCCGTACAAAATAGCCTGCATGAGCTGGCGGTTGTACTTCATCACCGGACACTGGCCTGTCGTAAACACGTGTGACTTGGCCCAGCCAAGGCCAATGCGGATGGTGAGGTTGCCCAGCTTGGCTCTTTCATCCAGGGCGCCCGGATCTTCGGTAACGTAGAGCCCCGGAATGCCGATTGCCCCGCCAGCGCGCGCAATTCCCATCAAGGAATTCAGCACGGCTGCCGGAACTTCCTTCCTGGCGTCCTCACCGTGGCCCCGCGCTTCAAACCCTACGCAATCCACCGCGCAGTCAACTTCCGGCGCGCCTACGATGTTGTCAATCTGCTCGGCGATGGAGGCACTCCTGGAAACGTCCACGGTCTCGCACCCAAAGCTTCTGGCCTGCGCCAGGCGTTCCGGGTTCAGGTCGCCCACAATCACGCACGCGGCCCCGAGCAGGTGGCAGGCCGCAGCGCACGCTAGACCCACCGGCCCGGCTCCGGCGACGTAGACGATGGAGCCGGTTCCAACCCCCGCCGTTACGGCGCCGTGATAGCCGGTGGGAAGGATGTCGGAAAGGCAAGTGAGGTCGCGGATCTTTTCCATCGCCTGGGCCTTATCGGGAAACTTCAGCAGATTAAAATCCGCGTAGGGCACCATGACGTACTCGGCTTGGCCGCCAACCCATCCGCCCATATCCACATAGCCGTAGGCTGCGCCGGGCCGCGCCGGATTAACGTTCAGGCAGATGCCCGTTTTCCCCTCCTTGCAATTGCGGCAACGTCCGCAGGCAATGTTGAACGGGACGGAAACAAGGTCTCCCGTTTTGATGAACTCCACGTCGCGACCCGCCTCGATCACCTCCCCGGTAATTTCATGCCCAAGGATCAACCCGCGCGGCGCGGTCGTGCGGCCCCGCACCATATGCTGGTCACTTCCGCAGATATTGGTGGAAACGATCTTGAGGATAACCCCGTGATCGCATTTTCGGTTGCCCAACGCCAGTTTCGGGAAGTCGATACTCTGAACTTCAACCCGCCCCGGCTCCATGTACGCGAGTCCACGATTGCTGGCCATAATGCCTCCTTGAGGTGATTACTAAAAAATGTGGAAGCATGTCATTCTGAGGAGCGGCAGGCGACGAAGAATCTCTGTATTTGCTTCGCCTTACAAATACCGCGATCCTTCGCGAAGTTTACCGTGAGCCTCTTCGCGGAGCCTGCCCTGAGCTCCTTCGCTACGCTCAGGACCGTTCGAAGCGGAGCGAACGGGCTCAGAGCGATTCGCCAATGGAGAGGCGAATCGGCTCAGGATGACACCCTAAAAAGCCCCATGTTTCATCCCAGGCTCAAAATGCCACCGCTCCTGCCTCGGCCACAGCATGGTCCTGATCTCCGGAACCACCGCTGACGCCGATTGCCCCTACAACTTTGCCGTCGCGCCTTAGCGGAACGCCGCCGGCAAAAATCATGATGCGCCCGTCATTCGAGGCATGGATTCCAAAAAACTGGCCACCCGATTGAGAATGCTGGGCGAGGTCCTTGGTGACGATGTCAAAAGCCCGCGAGGTATAAGCTTTCTTGATCGAAATATCGATACTGCCGAGCCATGCGCCATCCATGCGAACATGGGCCACCAGATTCCCACCCGCGTCAGCAACTGCAATGTTCATGGGCTGACCTATTTCAGCAGCCTTCTTTTCCGCGGCTGCGATGACTCTTCGCGCGTCACTGAGTGTTACCATACATGGCACTCCTTTGTTTGAGAAAGAGAATTGCGAGCAACCTCTTATATCAAAAAATGCCCCTTTTTCAAAGCGCAAAAATCAAGATCCTGTAATGCCTCAGAAGCTGCCTTGAAAGTACGGCCACTGTCACCCCCGCGAAAGCGGTGTAGCCACAGCCAGAGCTTTTTGCTGACCGTGGCTACCACTGAGGATAATGCTATGCGCTATGCGTGGGCGCTTGCCCAAGGCAGGGGTTTGAAAGTTTTTGGAGATTCTGTGTCGTACGCGGTGAGATCATATCCGAGGCGCTGCATGGTTTCTCCCCAGGATGCTTCAATCTGAAACACAGAGGAGGGTTCGAGAGCGTCTCTCCAGTCACCTGCGCGGGCTGACCGGACAAACGGCATGTCCTGACGGCTTTTCCGGGTGGAAACCCACAGGTGCGATTGAAGTCTTTCGAGCTCGCGCATCCGGCTGGCTGAGCTCAGCCGGATGGCTTTGTCCAGCCTCTGGCGCGTCGCGGGGATCCGGAGGAAAGAAGCGACTCGCGCAAGCTCGGCCCGAGGATTATCCAGCAAGTCCTCATAGCGCAGCATAATGAAATTGGAGTTGTCTTTGCGCATTGCGAGCCAACTCATCACGTGGTCTCCCCAGGGGCCATACTGCCAGTCTATCTCGCCCCGGATAAATCGCGGCACAAAGCGCTCCATGGGGTAACGCTCCGGCAGCTCGCGGTACTTGATGAGATAGTGGTAGTAAGAGACGCAGATGTCCCGAGGATCGCGCACGGCGTAGATGACGCGGCCATACCAGGGCACGAAGCCTTCATGGCTCTTCAGGATGCGCGGCCTCGGAAGCTGGCTTAACCTGCGATCGTGATTCACGTAGATGGAAGGCACCAGGGATTCGACATTGGCGAACGTGACCTCGGTTTCAGGAAATGCCAGGTTGCCAATCATGAATCTGAGCCACGTATTGCCGGACTTTGGATAAGAAACCAGGAAGACGTCTTCCGGGTCTGTGTTCATACGTCTTCCTACGGGCTCCTGATCCAGCAGAACCCGGGCGGAGCGCACAAAACGCTTTAAAATACGGTACATTCGGGGTTTCAACGGCTACGGTTCTCCTTGAGTTCTAGACTACCCACGAATTGAGACGAGTGAATATGAGCCGAGGTTACAGATACTCGCGCCTTCTCGCTTCAACCGGATAACGAGCTCCATTCTCGGGGTCTGCGGCTGGCACGCCTTTGGCGGCAGAAGGCCTCATCAACAGATCCGCACTATTTGTTAATCGTTTTTTTCCCAGCTTTAGGTCGGGAGAATGTGGGGTAAATCAGGCGGGTTCTATCACTTGGTCCAGCCGATCGAAAAACTCCGGAAAGGAGACTCCAACGCACTCGCTTTCGCGAAGGCTAACCCCATCTTCGGCAGCAAGACCCGCCACCGCGAAGGCCATCGCAATGCGGTGGTCGCCGTGGGTTTCGATCTCTGCGCCACAAAGCCCCTGACGGCCAGGAACGCGGAGGCCGTCCGGGAACTCCTCAACCTGGACGTTCATCCGGCGTAGG
>JASHTR010000593.1 GCA_030040455.1 Terriglobia bacterium
TGCGCTGAAAAACAGCCATCAGCGTTCAGCAAAAGCTGACGGCTGATCGCCGAAAAGATGTGAAAAATTCAACAAGGCTTGTCACCCTGATGAACGAAGCGAAGGATTCCGGTATTTCACTCGGGGTAAACTCCGCGAAGGAGCTCAGTATTTTTCAATAAATGCAGGGACGCTCCGCTCCGGCCATGAAATATTGAAATTTTTTCACGGTTGCCGGGAGCTGACTGCTGACCACTGGTTGCTGAAGGCCTCTTTATGATCCATCGCATTGTCCATTTCGCATTGCATCAGCGCTTCCTTGTCCTGCTGATGGCGTTTGCGGTTGCCCTGGTGGGCGTAGTTTCCTTTGTTCGGATGCCGATCAGCGCTTATCCGGATCTTTCGCCGCCGATGGTCGAAATCATTACTCAGTGGGAGGGGCATGCCGCCGAAGAGATTGAACGCCTGGTGACGATCCCCATTGAGATTGAAATGAATGGAATCCCTAACCTGGTTTACATGCGGTCGATCTCGCGCTATGGTCTTTCCGACGTCATCCTTACGTTTACCTATAGCACGGACAATTACTTCTGCCGCGAGCTGGCGTTCCAACGGCTCAGCGACGTCACGCTGCCGGCCGGCGTAACGCCGGGCCTCGCGCCCTTGTCCAGCCCCAGCGACCTGATCTACCGTTACGTGATCCAAAGCCCGGACCGCACGCCGATGCAATTGAAGACCATCCAGGACTGGGTGCTCAACCATGCCTACCGCGCGGTGCCCGGCGTCGCAGACGATTCGGGTTTTGGCGGCACGGTGATGCAGTATCAGGTGCTGCTCGATCCCACGCAACTTTTCAACTTTCATCTTTCCGTACCCCAGGTGATGAACGCGCTCGCGGCGAACAACGCCAATACCGGCGGGGGCTTTTATTCGCAGGGAGGACAATTCTATTACGTCCGCGGTCTGGGGCTTGCGGCGGACACGCAGGACATCGGCAACATCGTCGTGGCGAGCCAGAACGGCGCTCCGGTTTATGTGAAGGACATCGGCCGGGTCGTTATCGGCAACGCACCGAGGCTAGGTGAATTCGGTTACATGCACCAGGACGACTCCGTTGAAGGCGTGATCCTCATGCGCACCGGGGAGAAAACCCAGTACGTTCTCCGGGACGTGGAAAAAGAGACCGACTACCTGAACAAGTCCGTCTTGCCACCCGATGTGAAGATTCATACCTACTACGACCGCATGGGCTTGATCAAGCTGACCACCGACACGGTTGAAACCAACCTCCTGCGCGGCATGATCCTGGTCCTTATCGTTCTGGTTTTCTTTCTCGTCAGCTTCCGGGCTGCCGTGATTGTGGCCCTCACCATTCCTCTGGCCCTCCTTTTTTCGTTCATTTTCCTTCATGCCAAAGGGGTGGAGGCCAACTTGCTTTCTATTGGCGCCATTGACTTCGGCATCATTGTTGATGGCACCGTCGTCATGATGGAAAACATCTACCGAGAAATGGCCGAGAGGCATGGCCAGCAGATCAACGTCGTTGAGGTCATTCTGTTAGCAGCCCGCGACGTAGATCGGCCTGTTTTCTATTCAATCGCCGTAATTATCGCTGGATACATTCCCATCTACGCCCTTCAGGGGGCTTCCGGTCGGCTGTTCCACCCTATGGCGGATACCATGTCCTTCGCGTTGGTGGGATCTTTGATCTTCAGCCTTACGCTGGTTCCGACTCTTGCGGCCTATTGGTTTAAGAAGGGCGCGAAGGAAAAAGTAAACCGTGCCTACGAGTGGGTGAAGGATATCTATCGTGTCTTGCTCGACCGTTGCCTGAACTATCCCAAACTTACAATCTTGGTGGTCGCCCTCATTTTTGGTGCCAGCCTTCTGCTGGTTCCTTCGATCGGCGGAGAGTTCATGCCGCACCTCGACGAAGGCGCGCTCTGGGTGAGAGCCACCATGCCTTATACCATCTCTTGGCAGGAAGCGGCCCAGATCTCACCTCAGATTCGGGACGTCCTGATGTCTTTCCCGCAAGTCACCACGGTGGCGTCGGAATTGGGGCGGCCGGACGATGGAACCGACCCGACGGGCTTTTTTAACGATGAGTTTTATGTCGGCTTGCACCCTTACAATACTCGTACCTGGAGGCAAGGGAGTATTCGAACCAAGCAGGACCTGATCCGCGCCGTCAATGCGCGGCTCCAATCCTTTCCGGGAATCATTTTTAATTACACGCAGCCGGCCGAAGACGCTGTGGATGAGGCCTTAACAGGCCTCAAGAGCGCGCTCGCAGTGAAAATATACGGCCCTGACCTCAACGTGCTTCAAGAAAAGGCCATCGAAGTCAAACGGACACTCGAGACCGTTCGGGGCTTTACGGATCTGGTAGTGGTGAAGGAGCTTGGCCAGCCAAGCCTGCTGGTGACGGTAAACCGGGACGCGTGCGCCCGCTATGGAATCAACGTGAGTGACGTAGAAGGGATTGTCCAGGCGGCGGTGGGAGGTGAGGCTGTTTCCCAGGTGATCCAGGGAGAAAAGGAATTCGATCTCCTGGTGCGCATGGAGCCGCAGTACCGAAGCAGCGGGATGGAAATTTCAAACCTGCTGGTGGCTGATCCTGCTGGGCAACAGGTTCCTTTAAGCCAAGTCGCCAGCGTCCAGATCGCCAATGGCGCCGCGTTCGTCTATCGCGAAAATAATGCCCGCTACATCGGCGTGCAGTATTCCGTCGAGGATCGCGATCTGGCAAGCGCCGTGGCCGCCGGACAAGAAGCAGTGAAGAAAGCAGTGCCTTTACCGCCAGGCTACCGCATGGCGTGGGGCGGTGAATACAGCGAGTATCTGGCCGCCAGGGCGCAAATTAAAGTCATTGGTCCACTCACGCTCTTCCTGATTTTCCTCATCCTGTTTGCCCTTTACGGCAACGTCAAGTTTCCCATCATTACCGCTCTCGGCGTGCTGATGACGGAGCCAGTAGGGGCCCTCATAGCGCTGAAGCTTACCCACACCCCTTTCAGCGTCTCTTCCGCGCTCGGTTTCCTTGCATTGATGGGAGTAGCGGTGGAAACCGCAGTGGTGCTATTCAGCTATATCAACAAGCTCCGGCTGCAAGGGATGGATATTCATACGGCGACACGCGAAGCCGCGTTATTGCGCTTGCGCCCGATTATGATGACGGCGCTTGTCGCCTGTCTGGGCCTGCTTCCGGCCGCAATGTCGCACAACATCGGCTCGGATAC
>JASHTR010000594.1 GCA_030040455.1 Terriglobia bacterium
GCCATCCATTCCTGGAACGGACCGAGCGTTCTCACACCCGAGCTTTTGATAGATCGACTGAAGCTCATGCCCTCCCTCAATAGCCCGTTCCGCTAACGCCCATTCCAAACCCATATCCCGAACCTGTTTCTTCACCTCTTCTAAATGAAATGGCGGAGCTTCAGCCCCGGTGAAGAGAGGCTCGAGGCGGGGATCCGGTGGGCCACTAAGGTTGAGGTATTCATGGAGGACCACGGGCATTGTGCCTTCCGCATCATACTCTGTGACGGGAACATCGACCGGCCCGCTTCGAAAATCAGAGATGCCCTCGTAGTTGACGCCCCCATCCTGGTGTAGGGCGAGCCGCGTAGGGTCAAGCAACTTGGCGACCCTGAAGAGCGTCCGGCGGTATCCTTCTTTGTGCAACCCTTCGTTCCCCATGGAGTAAGTCGTCAGAGAAACATAGCGCCGGTAATGGTGGCACAGCTCGTTCAAATCATCCAGGGGCTGGTAAGGTCCGGGCGGAGAAGGGCGAAGGCCCTCGTAAGGAAGCCCGGCCTGGATCATAATTCCCACCTCATCGGCGGCTTGAAAGTATTCGGGAGTCTCAGCGTGGGTGTGATGGCGGACATAATTAAACCCGTAAGACCGGGCAATCTCCAAATGCTGTTTATGATATTCCCGAGAAGGCGGAGAACAAAGTGTCAACGGGTAACCGTAGTCGTCCCCAAATCCCCGGAAGAAGTATCTCTTTCCATTGAGGAAAAAATCCGGTCCACGGCGCTCGATCTTGCGGACCCCGAAACGCTCGACCCAACCGTCGATCTCTTCGCCGCCATGCTCGAACCGAACCTCGACTTTGTAAAGGAACGGATGTTCCGGGCTCCACGCCCTGAAAGGGTTTAGCGCAACAGGGATGGCAGTTTCAGCGCCGGTATACGAGAAGGCGCTAATGGTCGTTTCCCCTGCGCCTGCCATTTCTCCCTCCGGGATCGTATCAACCTGGGCCACGATGCGATAGCTACCCGAAGCCTGCTCGTGCCAGGGCGCCGCCGCCGTCACATTGATGATTGCGCGATGGTTGTCAAAGTCCGGCCTTACCCATACGTCCTCCAAGTACGCCTGCGAGGTAGCCTCCAGCTCTAGCCCGCGGTAGAGGCCTCCAAACTGATCCCGCCAAACCTCTCCTCCTTTGCGGCTGTTCAGCTTATTGTCCACCCGCGCGACGACGGTGTTCACTCCCGCTTGCAGGAAGGGCGTCACCTCGAATTTATTGCCTCCACTGGTGTAATTGTACAAGTAGCCGAGATATCTCCCGTTGAGCCAGAACCAACCTTTCGAGTCTACGCCACCGATCTTGAGCCAGGCGCGTTTGCTTTCCCATTCGCCGGTGATGTTCACCGTTTTGCGATACCACGCGATGCCCACATATTCATGACGTAATGGAATCCTTGCGAACTCCCGGGCGGTTGAATGGCTAAGGCCCGGCTCCCCTACGCCCTCGGCTTCCCAGGCTCCCGGAACATTGATCTTTCGCAAAAGCGGCTCGTGTTCAGTCCAGTGGCTGGGAGAAAACCATTCTTCCTTAAACCCCTCGTCATTGGGATCGAGAGAAAAGTCCCATTCCCCGTCAAGAGAGATCCAGGGGCGCACCGTTGAACGAAAAACCGGATTGACTACGGCAGGGGATGGTTGAAGCGGAATCCGCCGAGACCGACCTCCACTCGCTGCAAGAAATCCGGGAGGAGGTTGCGATTGCGGACGCCGTTGCGCCCGGCCGTGGCCTGCCGCAATCAACATCCCGGTTGGAAGCCCCAGTAGAAAATCCCTACGACGCATGGTGCTGCCTTTCCATGAATTCGATATGGATATCCTGAAGAGCTACGGTCCTCACGCTTCGGCTCCAGGCTCAGCCGGCAGCTAAGGTTTCGAGATCCAAATTGGACTCGCCCAAGTCATTTCATAGTCTTCTTGTAAGTATGCGGGAGCCTTGGAGTGCGACAGCGTGCTGCCGCTTTGCGCCGGCGAGCTGGCTCGCGGCGCTTAAGGAATATCCCGCGGCCAGCAAGCTGCTGTGGGAAGAGCGGCGGCAAGCCGCCGCACTCCAAAGGGCGCGGTCATAAGTAAAGGCCCTTTCGACGCACCACACGAGCTCGAGCGCTACATCAATGCGGGCGGTTTGGGCCACATCGAGCCGGATCGCTGTCCTCATCAAAAGAGGAGCTATAAACAGAACGCTCTTATTTATTAAAAACGAAAAAGGCCGAACCTCGCTCGGTTCGGCCTTTTTCGCTATTGCCCTCTGGCTTCCGTCACAACACGCTGGGTGCCGCAAGCAGCACCCACCGGTTTTGGAGCCATCCGGAAGATTACGCGGTGACTTTTTCCGGTTCCGGCTGCGCGGCAGGTTTTGCGCTGTTGCCAATCTGCACGAGCTCCGGGGCAGGCTTTTTCAGAACCAACTCTTCGTAAAGCTGGCGCGCCTGCTGCGCCTCATAAGCGGCCTTGCGGCGAGCACGCTCTTCTTCTGCGGCCGTCATGGGAACGTCATGTTCTCGTTCACGCACGCGCGAGGCGTCCGCGGCATCCACATGAAGGGAGTGTTCGTAATTTCCGAGGTTTACGGACTTACCCCGAGCGTAAATTTCATGCTTGCCGTGCGTCTTATACCACTCAGCAACGGTGGCGTTCTTGTGCATGTTCTCGATGATCTTTCGCCAGCCGATGCCCGTATTATAGGCGCAGAAAGAGATTTCACCTTGCTGCGTCGCGTAAGGAATAATGCACATCTCGGTGCGACGAAAGTCATAATTGAACAGATCCTGGAACCACATGCCGGCAATGAAGAGGAAGTTCCAGGGATCGGAGCGGCGCTTCAGCGTATCCTCGTAAGTGCGGTTCGGGCTGGAGTCGCCGTAAAGTTTCTTGGTTTTGTCATCGCCTCTCAGGGCGAAGGACTTGTCGAACTTCCGCAGAATGTCCACCAAGGCCAGGCTCTTCGGGGCCTTAGCGGGCGTATAGTTCTTGAGCAGGGCTAGCAC
>JASHTR010000595.1 GCA_030040455.1 Terriglobia bacterium
CGGGCAGGCCGGCGGCCAGATTGTGGAGTTTTTTCAATTCACCGGGGTCGGAAAGACGGGCAATGGAGGCGCGTTGCGCATTCGAGTTGGCGTAAGCTTCTCTGAAGGTGTTGTAGGTCAGGCACAGCAATGACCCTATCTAAATTTTCTATAATCATATCTGAGGCGGAGAAGAAGCGCAGGCACAGGCCTTTGCAACAACTCTTTGCGGAGGCCCGCACGTTCTCACCGCCGTTTGTCCGTGCCGGACGGCGAGGCACTACTCGAGTTCCGCCATGGACGGGTTAACCCGCCCAGCCACGCTACTTAGAGGCGAGTTGCTGGACGATCGCCAAGGATTTCTGTACGTGCGCATCAGGCGTCAGATGGTCGTCCTTTGTTGAAAACGTGGCGAGAATCCTGTGATTTTTGCCGATGACGAAAGTTGTGCGCTCGATGAAGGCATGGTGAATGGCGACACCTCGCACATCCTTCATGCCAGGTTTCGGTGCCATTGCGGTCAGATGATAGGCCGTAGCGATCCTGCGACCCGGGTCGGAGGCCACCGGAAACCTTCCGGCACAATAATTGGGGTCTGCCGAGAACGCGTCGAGTCGCGCGATGCTGTCAGCCGACACGCCGATGATGGTTGCCCCAGCGGCGTCGAATTTGTCTTTCTCCTGTGCAAATGTATGGGCTTCGAGATCACAGCCTTTCGTAAAGGCAGACGGAAAGAAATAGACCACCACCGGACCTTTTCTCAGCGCGTCCCTTAAAGAAAAAGTAAATTCTTTTCCGGCTAATGAAGCCCGCGCCGAGAAATTGGGTGCCCTGTCGCCTGCTTTGAGTGCTGCGAAAACGGGCACACCCATCAACACGACAAACGCAAGAGTCAGAAACATTTTTCTCATTACAAATGCCTCCCTTGAGATGGCCATTGAAGCAGTCATCAACATAGCACAACCCGGTGTCGCTGGGCTTCACCCAGATGCCCGTGGCGTTAAAGCCGAGGTTCGGACGCAGTCCCGCGTCCGAAAATTACGAGCCGGCCGCCCGGTATTCGATCGGCGGTGACAGCGCCCATCGTGTCGAATGCGAGATTCAGCAAGTCGAAACCTTGTCAGCAAAGGCGGAATGAGCGGGCGTTCCGTCCACGGCGCGGAGCTTGCTCAGCTCGGCATCCAGGTGAAATGCCAGATTCCTGGCGTAGCGGATGAAGTGATGTCCTGAAAGCAGAATCGTGATGCCCATGCTGAATTTTGGGGAATCGGCGGACCAGTTGGAGAGAAGCTGGAATAGAAACTTCCAGTACGCCTTCCGATAAGAGGAGAGTATTCCCTGGCGGAAAATGGAGCGCGCTAGAATGCCGAGTGTGGGCCGGAGCGGATAGTCCGTGGCCTTCTGCTGCTCGCGGACCTGCCATTGCTGAAGCGACCGATAACCACGGTCGTAAAATGCCGACGGAGAATATAGAGCAACGAGCGTTTCACGGAAGCCCTGCAGCAAAACGGGGAGGGGGAGTAACGTCCGGAAGTTTGGCGTGTCGAAGTTGCTCGTTGCGTCGCTCTCGTCGAGCATCCGCCCCCCTTTCAACATGCGGGCATGAAGGGCCGTTGTGGCAGGTGCTTGCAAAAAGCCAGCCATGGCCCAAGGGATTGCTGCCCGCTCGATGAAATCCCTTTGCTGTTGGAAAATTTCCTCCGTATCGGAATCGAAACCGAGGATGAATCCCCCCGTCACCCAAAGACCTTGACTCTGGATGAAGCGAATACATTCCAGCGGGTCGCGCCGCAGATTTTGAAACTTCTTGGCCTCCTCCAGGGCCCCTTTCGAGGGACTCTCGATCCCGACGAAGACGAAAAAAAAGTTCGCCTTCACCATCGCCTCGATCAGCTCCGGCCTCTGCGCCAAATCCATCGAAGCCTCGGTGTAAAACAAGAACGGAGTGCCGTGCGATTGCTGCCACTCCTGCAGGCTCTGGGCCAGATCGAACGCGCGTTTGTGGTTGCCGATGAAGTTGTCATCGACGATGAACACCTGGTCGCGCCAGCCGAGCGCGAACAGGGCGTCAAGCTCTGCCGTCAATTGGCTGGGAGCTTTGGTCCGGGGCCTTCTTCCGTAGATGGTAATGATGTCGCAGAACTCGCACTGGAACGGACAGCCGCGTGAAAACTGCACGGCCATTGAGGCATATTTCTCGATTTTCAGCAGATCAAAGCGGGGAACCGGAGTCTTGCTGACGTCCGGCTTGTCCGTAATGTTATAGAGCCGCTTTGCCGAGCCGCGCTCGAGATCGGCGGCGATTTCATGGAAGACCTCATCCGGCTCCCCCACGACAACGTGGTCCGCCTCCTTCAGCAGGACCTGCGGCTCGCTGCTGGCGTACGGCCCGCCTACCATAGTCCGCTTTCCCAGGCGGCGGGCGCGGAGCAGCGTCCGGCGCATATCTTCTTTCTGGACGCGCATTCCGCTGACCATGACGAGGTCAGCCCAGAGGATATCCGCATCCTGCAGGTCTTCGAAGCTGCGATCGATGAGCCGGATCGTCCAACCCTTTGGGCACAGCGCGGCGACGGTGAGCAAGCCCAGAGGGGGATGGATGGTCTCTTCCGGAACGAGTTCCATCATTCCGCTGAAACTCCAGAAGGAAGATGGGAATCGCGGCCAGATCATCAGAACTTTAACCGCCGGGCCGAGAGAGGGGAAACTGCATTCGGTAGGAACCTTGGCTACTTCGGAGCTCTCCGCGAAATTAGCCTGGCGAGGCGCGGATTCTTGCGGGTGCGAAACGGTACTATTCCCGCCCTGCGACGCAAAGGTCATGGATTTTCATCCGTTCGGGCTTCCGGCTCCGGCGCCCTTCCGGAGGCTTTAGCATTGAGTCTCCTGCGAAATTGATGGCCGGAGTGAAAGCAATATTAACACACAATTCGAGCGTGTGGCGGAATGTTACCAGCTTCGCAAAACGAGCCTCGATCTCCATTGCGCGGAAAAGATCAGTTTTAACCAAACGGGTGTGCCGGAGTGAGCTGGCGCACGCATGACCCACACATATAATCAGGATAGCTCCTGAAATTAACTGAGCAGGTTAGCCCCGACACCGGCGTCGCATTGCCGTGCACGCCAAGATTCCCATTCCAAGAACAATCACGAAGCTCAGGGTGCCCGGTTCAGGTACCGAGGTGATGGTGACTATTGAGTTATCCATCGTATAAAAGTTCATCTCGCCGCCTACAAAGGCCAGTAGGGAGATGGTCGGG
>JASHTR010000596.1 GCA_030040455.1 Terriglobia bacterium
GCTTGTGGCATTTATGCACGAGTCGAACAGCTTTAACCCAAATCTCACCACCTACGAAATGTTCGTAGAAAGTGGCCTGATTTTCGGTAAAGCCATTGTTCGTGAGTGGTCCCAGTCCCAGCATGAGATAGGAGGAATGCTTGAGCAGGTGCAAGCGTCCGGTGCGCAAATTGTCCCTTTAGCGAGTGCCTGGGCTATGCCTGCCGGAACAGTTAAAGAGGAGGCGTATGAGAGGATAGTGACAGAAATCCTCAAACGCCTTGCGAGCGAGTCACTCGACGGGTTGCTGCTCTCTTTGCACGGCGCGATGGTTGCGCAACACGTCGGCGACGCCGACGGCACGACCGTTCAAAGGATCCGCCAGACCGTCGGTCCCGCACTGCCCATCGTGATGACCCTGGACCTTCATGCGAACGTCTCCAAAGAAATGATTTCTGGAGTCACCGCGACAACCATTTACCGAACTTATCCGCATATAGATCAGCGAGAACGGGGGCGCGAGGCGGCGCGAATGCTGGACGGTATCCTCGAAGGCAGAACCCACCCGGTTCAGGCGCTCGAGAAGCCGCCGCTATTGATCACTATTCTTGCGCAAAGAAGCAACAGCGAGCCGATGGCGTCGCTCTACCGGGATTTGCAGGAATCACTCAAGCTACCGGGAATTATTTCTGCCAGCATAGCTCCGGGATTCCCTTATGCTGACGTTGAGGAAATGGGCCCCTCCGTCCTGGTCGTCGCAGATAGCGATGAGAAGCTCGCCAGCAAAACTGCAAAAGAACTTGCGCAAAAACTTTGGAGGGTCCGCGATCAATGCCACTTCGCAGGAGTGCCCCTTGACGAAGCCGTTTTAGAGGTGGCCAAAGCGGACGCAACTCCAGTAGCCTTGCTCGATGTAGGCGATAATGTCGGCGGAGGCAGCCCCGGCAACGACGCGGCTATTTTTGAAGCTCTTCGAAAGGCGGACGTGCATAACACCCTCGTCGTTTTGTATGAGCCGGAAGCTGTTCGGGCCTGCGCTGCTGCCGGAGTGGGGCAGGCTATTTCAATCGAGGTCGGTGAGAAGCCGGTCGAGGTACGAGGACGGGTCCGGCTGCTTCATGACGGGCATTTTGTCGAGGTGAAGCCACGACATGGGGGCAGGTTGTGGAATAACCAGGGGTTGACCGCCGTCGTGGAAACCCCGGAAGACGATACGATTGTTCTCACGTCCTTACGAATGTCGCCCTTTAGTTTAGAGCAAATCTTAAGCCTCGGGATCAAACCTGAATCAAAGCGAGCACTGATCGCAAAGGGGGCTGTTGCTCCTCGCGCTGCCTACGAGCCGGTCTCCGCATGCGTCATCGAGGTCGATACATCCGGGATTACCGCTGCGAATCCGGCAAATTTTGATTATCGACACAGACGCAAACCGATGTTTCCTTTTGAACGAGATGCGACATATTCTCCTGGTGCGGAACCCTGAGTGTATGGCCCAGGGACAGATTCTCGCTTAGCTTCCGTCGGAAAGTGCATTTTTAAGAGAAAGTTGGCGGTGGATATTGTTACATGTTTTCTCGAAAAGCTATGAAAGCTAGCAGGTACTTGCCTGCTTTGGTTGCTGGGGCCCTCACTATGTTAATCCCCATGGTTGCACCTCAGACCGCTTGCGCGACTGAACCCCACAGCCAGTATCTCGTTTATGTTGGTACGAGGGGATCATCCAGTAAAGGAATCTACGTATGCCGTTTCAATGAGAGATCTGAAAGTTTGACCTCGCCTGAATTGGCCGCGGAGACTAAGGATCCCTTCTGGCTCATTGCCAGTCGGAATGGCCGCCGTCTTTACGCGGCCAACATCATCAGTCAATTTAAGGGGGAGACGAGCGGGTCGGTAAGCGCTTTCGTCATCAACAGGCAATCGGGTAAGCTCCGTTTGTTGAACCAGGTACCGTCGCGCGGTGCAAATCCCGCCTACGTTTCATTGGACAACACGGGACGATTTGTGCTCGTCGCAAATTATACGGGAGGCAGCTTCGCGGTACTTGCGGTGCGTAAAGATGGTTCCCTCGGAAAGCTCGCCGCTTTTGTGCAGCACACAGGTTCCAGTGCAAACTCGAAGCGGCAGCATGGTCCCCATCCACATTCGTTTCACGTATCACCAGACAATCGCTTCGCCCTGGCGGCGGATCTCGGGCTCGATAAGGTGTTCGTCTACCGGTTCAATTCGAACACTGGATCGCTTTCTCCAGCTAAGGCTCGTTATGCCACGGTCAAACCTGGCTCGGGGCCCCGACATTTTGCCTTTTCTCCCAACGGCAAGTTTGTGTATGTGATCGGTGAAATGGGATCGATCATCACCGTCTTTTACTATAATGCAGCGTCCGCCGCTCTGCGCAGCCTACAGGTGGTCTCGACACTTCCTAAAGGATTTGCAGGGAAAAACACCGGGGCAGAGATTCAGATAGCTCCTTCCGGCAGGTTTCTTTACGCTTCGAACCGAGGCGACGACACCATCGCTGTGTTTGCCATCAGCGCGCAGAAAGGTACACTCACTCCCCTCGAATACGTACCCACACAAGGGAAGACGCCGGGCATGTTTGCAATCGATGCAAGCGGCTCTTTTTTATTCGTCGCTAATCAAGACTCTGACAATGTCGTTGTCTTCCGAATCGATCGAGAAACCGGACGGCTGACCTCAACCGGACACGTACTTAGTTTACCTGGTCCCGTTTGCGTGACCTTTGTCCCGGTTCGCTGATTGCATGCAGGAGCTTCCGATCTCGCATGCGAGGCAGAGCCGCGCGGTGTGAACCTGTGCATTTCAGCCCATTGGGTTGCAATAAAAGAGTT
>JASHTR010000053.1 GCA_030040455.1 Terriglobia bacterium
GACATGGAAGTTATCGAAGACCTCATGAACTGGTGAACCCGTCACTCCTTCCATAGCCAGCCGGGCACGACCACATCCTCCGGGTCGGAGCCAACCGGGACCGCTGTGAGCAAACTGGGAGGCTCGGTCCGCATCACGGCAAGGCTCCCGGCGACGCGGTCGGTCACCACCAGGAACCGTTCGTCGGGCGTCAAAGCCAGCGCGTCGGGCTGAACGCCGATGGGGGTGGAGGCGATCACGTTTCGGTTCCCAACGTCGATGGAGGTGACGGTTCCATCTCCCGCATTGGCAACATAAAGAGCACTTGAGTCGGCGGTGAAAACAGCGGCGACCGGAGCTTTCCCCGCGGGCATGTTCTGCTCCACGCTGTCATGAAAGGCGTCGAGGGTGGTCGAGCTTTCCGCGGAGAAGGCGAAAATTTCGCCGCCGTCGGGCTTCAAAACCAGCAGCGTTGCGGGCCGGGCGATCTCAATGCGAGAAAGGATGGCGTGCGAAGCGACGTCGACCGCCGTGACGGTGTTGTCCCCCTCATCCGCCACGAAAACCTTCCGGCCTTTGGGAAGGATAACCATCGAGCCGGGCTTTGCGCTCAAAGTCACGCTTCCGAGCAAGTCGCCGGTTGCCGGGCTGATAAATTCCAACCCGGGTTTCGCCGTGTCCTCCCCAATCAGCGTCTTGCCGTCCGGCGTCAGGGCGATGTGAGCGAGGGGTGACTGCAGGGCGAACTGCTGGGTAAGCCGCCACGCCGGGAGTTCGAAGACACGAACCTTACGCTCCGAGAGATCGAGAACGTAAGCGCGGCCTTGACCCAATGCAAGATCGACCGAGCCCGCGCCTGCCTCGATGATTTCGTCCACCTGCAGGCTCGGAAAGCTGACGACGGCAAGCTTGCCCGCGTCGGAAGTCACCGCGAGCTCCCACGCGCGCGGGAGAACGAATATTTTGAGTGGCTGAAACGGGAGTGGGATGGCTCGCAGCCGCTCAAAGCGCGCGAGATTCACCACCGCGACCGAACGGCTTCCGCGAGCGGCGACGAAGGCAAGATAGGGCTTCGGAGGAGGCGCCCTGCGGCTGCAGGAAGCAAAGAAGGCCAGAAAGGAAATCAGCAAAAAGGTGCGCCGCATATTTTTGAGTTCAGAATCAGGCGCAATGGCAAGCATCTTTTGAGCGCTGCGGTTTTTTAATTGTCGGCGCGCCGACAATAATTAAAGTTAAACCATCACTTTAAATTTAAGGCCGCCCCTTTAACGCGCCCGGAGAGGACAGCAGCCGCGACGAATTGGATTTTTTGCATCCGTTAGTGGAATCCTTGACCCTCTTACGGGTCACCGCCTTTCTCACGCGGTTGCGCTCGCTACGGTTGGCGTTTTTTCTCGCCGCAGGGCCGACTGCGCGGCCGCGAGCCGCGCGATGGGAACACGGTAAGGAGAGCAACTTACATAGTCGAGGCCCGCTTCCGCGCATACCTCGATCGATTGAGGATCGCCTCCATGCTCCCCGCAGATTCCCACCTTCAGATTTTCCCGCGCCGCGCGGCCTTCGGTAGTGGCGATGCGAATGAGCCGGCCCACACGCTTCGGATCGAGCACGGCGAAGGGATCCGCCGGCCAGATTTTCTGCTTCACGTAAGCCGCAATGATCTTGCCACAATCGTCTCTTGAAAGCCCAAAAGTGGTCTGCGTCAGGTCATTCGTCCCGAAGCTGAAGAATTGGGCCTCGCGCACGATCTCGCCAGCGATCAGCGCAGCGGCAGGAAGCTCGATCATCGTCCCTACCAGGTACTCCACCTCAACACCTTTCTTCTCAAAAACCTCGTGCGCGGTGCGATCGACAATCTGCTTCTGAAGCGCCAGCTCCTTGACGTCTCCAACCAATGGAATCATAACTTCAGGTTTTGCTTTAACTCCTTTCTTCGTGCATTCACACGCTGCCTCAAAGATGGCTCGCGCCTGCATCTCGGTAATCTCGGGATAAAGGATACCCAGCCGGCAGCCGCGTAACCCCAGCATCGGGTTAAACTCATGTAATCCTTCAACAACTTCCAGCATCTTTTTGAGCTGGCTAAGCTTAGCGCCTTTTTTTTGCTGCGCCTCCAGCGTGGCAATCTCCACCATCAGTTGCTCGCGCTTGGGAAGAAATTCATGCAGCGGCGGGTCGAGGGTACGAATGGTTACCGGAAGGCCATCCATCGCTGTAAAGAGGCCAATAAAATCCTTGCGCTGCATGGGCAATAGCTTGCTCAGCGCCGCCCGGCGCTCTTTTTCGTAGCGAAGCGCTTCCTTGGGATTCGGCGTGTCCTTGCAAGCCATAATCATGCGCTGCATGTGCGGCAGGCGGTCCGATGCAAAGAACATATGTTCGGTGCGGCAGAGCCCGATGCCCGCAGCGCCGAACTTGCGAGCGACCTCGGCGTCACGGGGAATATCCGCATTGGCGCGCACGCCGAGCTCGCGGAACTCATCAGCCCACTTCATGAAGGTTGCAAAAGCTCCGCTGTGAGGATCGGGCTGCCTGGTTTCGGCCTTGCCCAGGAAGACGCGCCCGGTCGAGCCGTCGAGCGAAAGCCAGTCGCCTTCCTTGATGGTGTGCTTGCCGATTTTCAGGAGCTTCTTTTTCTCATCGACCTCAGCCTCCGAGCAGCCCGCCACGCAGCACTTCCCCATGCCGCGAGTGACTACCGCCGCGTGCGAAGTCATTCCCCCGCGCGAGGTAAGGATGCCCGCCGCCACTTCCATGCCATGGATATCATCCGGCACCGTCTCAGCGCGGACCAGAATAACGGGACCGCTCTTTCCCTTAGCGACAGCATCATCCGCCGTAAACACCACGCTGCCGACCGCAGCTCCTGGAGACGCAGGCAAGCCTTTTGCAATCAGATTGAGAGGTTTCGTTTCATCAAGTATCGGATGAAGAAGCTGGTTGAGCTGCTCCGACTCGACGCGCATCAACGCTTCCTTGGGGGCAATCAGCCCTTCTTCCACCATGTCAACGGCAACCCGCACGGCG
>JASHTR010000054.1 GCA_030040455.1 Terriglobia bacterium
TATTGGCTCTCAAAAATCGACGAGTCAGAACTCAGGATTTTTGATTTCGGGGGCAACGTCGGGAACCTTTACTACGCCTATGCCCCGCATCTGAGCTGCACGCGCAGCCTGGAGTGGACCGTATTCGACATCGGCCCCATTCTTGAAGCGGGAAAGAGAATCGCGGCGCAGCGCGGCGCGGGCACACTGAAGTTCACCGACTCGCTCGGAGAAGCCTCGCGCTGCAATGTGCTGCTGGCGTCCAGCGCGTTTCACTACTGGGAGGGCAGTGTGGAGTCCTTCCTGGACCAGCTTGCTACGCCCCCTGCCCACGTGATCGTAAATAGCAGTCCAGTCCACGATCGGGAGCCCAGCTTCATCACGGTTCAGCACACCAAAACGTGCGCCTTCCCTTGCGTGGTGCGCAACTCAGCGGAAATGACCGCGTCCTTCACCGCTCGAGGCTACACCTTAGAGGACCGCTGGCCGGTCCTGGAACGCTCGCTGCGCATGCCACTGTTCCCGGATCGAACGGTACCGCATTATTCAGGGTTTTATTTCCGGCGCCAAGGCCGGCCATGAGCCATAAGGACTCTTTGCATCAGCTTCGCTCGGTTTTCTTGCGAAAGGGTTACAACAGTTTGTTTGGAGATGCTTCTTGGATGCCCATCGCGATACTAAGGATCGCAGTATCGTGATGGGAACAACCCGCGCCGATCCCGAGCTCGTCAGGCGCACCGGGTCTTCTTTGCGGATCCCGATTGCCTATCAAGCTGTGAGGGCGAGGATTCTGGGTGTGGTGTGCCTGCTTTTGCTCTGTGGCATTTTAACGGCCGGGCTGTGGCCGTTTCACTCTCCGAAGAACGAAGTGGGCTGGTTGCCACATCGCAACGGTCTTTGGTTTGGGGATTATGGAACGATCCTCAGTTCAAGCCAATTCAGCCCTGCGGACTGGCGCGATGCGTCATCCTGCAGCATTGAAATTTGGCTGGTGCCGGGCCTTACTTATGACAGTAATACGTTCTTCGCATTCTATAATCCTGCCCATCGTGCAGGATTCTCATTACACCAGTCGAATCGGGATCTTTTGTTGGAGGACAACTCTCCGGACGAGCGGAGCTCGCGCAAAGCGGCGAGATTTTACGTGGGCTACATCTTTCGCAAAGGCCAACCCATCTTCCTGACCGTTACCACCGATGCTAAGGCAACCTCTGTTTACGTGGATGGCGCATTTGTCCGAAAATCTTCGCGGATACGATTTTCCGTCGATATCTTTACCGGCCAACTTGTGCTTGCCAACTCACCGGTGGCGAACGCGAGTTGGTCCGGAGAATTGGGGGGAGTGGCACTCTACGCTCAGGAACTTACGGCGGCCGAGGTTCACCGACATTATGAAAGCTGGACTCGGACCGGGCATCCCGATTTGACAGGGGATGAACGCACCGTTGCTCTCTATCTTTTTGACGAGCGCTCGGGAAGCGTTATTCATAACCATGCAGGGTCCGGAGCCAATCTGTATATTCCCATGCGATACATGGAATTGCATCACACCCTTCTCGAACGGCCCTGGAATGAATATTACCCGGGATGGGGCTATGCGAAAGATATTCTGGTTAACATCGGCGGTTTTGTGCCTCTGGGCTTTTTCTTTTTCGCCTATCTGTCGCTCGGGCTGCGCCTGAGGCGGGCTGCGCTCGTCGCGCTGCTTTTGGGCGCAGCAACCAGCCTTACGATAGAAATCTCGCAAGCATACCTTCCGACGCGATCTTCCGGTATGACGGACCTTATAACGAATACGTTTGGAACGGGAGTTGGCATCTTGCTCTATCGTTCGATGAGTCCCATATTCGAAAGGCTGCATGATCACCGTTATCGCGGCGTGCGGTACGTCGCCACCTTTTTTGCGAATGGCCAGGACGATGAGACATGCGGACTCCGAAGGCGCGAAGATGTCCGCTGCAATTTGTGAAAAAGCATTCGAGCGATCAGGTCGGCGCAATCGTCATTGGAGGGGATTACCAGGGACTTGGAATCGTTCAAAGCCTTGGACGCCGTGGAGTACCCGTATGCATTGTTGATGATGAGATCTCCATCGCCAGATTTTCGCGCTATGCAACTTACGCGCAACAGGCTCGAAATCTACGAGATGAAACTGCGACGGTGGAAACCCTTCTCCGCGCGAGCCGGCGATGGGGCCTCGAGGGCTGGGTTCTTTATCCAACCCGTGATGAAACCGTTGCCGCGCTCTCGCGTCAGCGGTCACGGCTTGTCACACGCTTTCGGGTGCCGACTCCCGACTGGGCCACGATCCGATGGGCCTGGAACAAACGAAATACGTATCGCCTGGCCAAAGCGCTTGGCATTCCGATTCCACGCACTTGGCAACCCGGAGACCTCAGAGAACTGAGAAGCCTTGACGTTACCTTCCCAGCGGTCGTTAAGCCAGCCGTCAAGGAGCCTTTCTTCCGCGCAACCAGGGCGAAGGCTTGGTGCGCTAATCACTCCTCGGAGTTAGAAGAGCTTTACCTGCGGGCTTTGAGGCTGGTGGGCCCCGACGCGGTGCTCGTTCAAGAGCTGATTCCTGGTGACGGAGATCATCAGTTTGCCTATTGTGCATTTTTCAAGGAGGGCCAGGCGGCGGGCAGCATGACGGTCCGGCGCGCTCGCCAGCATCCGTCTTTATTCGGCCGCGCGAGCACGTTTGTCGAAACCGTGGACCTGCCGGAGATTGAAGCACTGTCGACGCGCTTCCTGCGCGCCGTCGGTTACTACGGTCTTGCGGAGATTGAGTACAAGCGCGATCCGAGGGACGGCCAATATCGATTGTTGGATGTCAATGCACGAACGTGGGGCTATCACAGTCTAGGCTTCCAGGCAGGAATCGATTTCCCCTATCTTCTCTTCGCCGACCAAACAGGTCAGCCGGTGAAATGTGGGCGAGGCCGCCCTGGCGTCTCATGGGTGCGGTTGGTCACCGACCTGCCCACAGGCATCGCGGGGATTCTCGCGGGCAAGCTTGACTGGAAATGGTACCTGCGCTCATTGCGCGAGGCGCACGTTGAGTCTGTTTTCTCGCGGGAAGATCCCATGCCTGGCATTGCTGAATTGGTGCTCGTTCCTTACCTCACGGTCCGGCGAGGCTTTTGATCTGTTCCCCCCATCTTGTTATGAGGTGAGTTGGCATGCCTGAAGAGAATCAGGATCTCAGTAAGACGATCCTTCACTTCCTCGACCTCGGCATCCGCCGCAAATGGTGCTTTCTGCTGACGGCGTGCGGTGTGGCTATTGTCGTTGCTCTGGGCTCGCTTCTTCTTCCCAATCAATATACCTCAGAAGCCACGATTCTGGTGGTTCAGCAGCAGGTGCCGGAGCGCTACGTCACTCCCAATACAACATACAGCGTGCAGGAAGCCCTTCAATCGCTTACCGAAGCAGTTTTGTCGCGCTCCCGTCTGCTTTCGATGATTGACGAATTTGCGCTTTTTTCGAAGGAAAGGCGCCGGCTTGGACCCGAAGGTTTAGTTCAATTGATGCGCAGCAATATTAAAATTGACCCCATACAAAAGGACACCACTCAGAAGGATATCAACGCATTCAAAATCTCTTTCACCGGCAATGACCCTCTTGTGGCCCAGAAGGTGACCGATAGGCTCACATCATTCTTCATCGATGAAAATTTGAAGCTTCAGCAACAACAGGACGTCGGCACCACAAGCTTCCTGAAGGACCAGCTCGCGTCGGCCGAGAGAAGCTTGGCGCAGCAGGAGCAGCGCCTTCGTGATTTTAGAACAACGAATCTTGGCGAGTTGCCGGAACAAGAGCAAGGAAACCTTGAAATTCTCGCAGGCTTGCACTCACAACTGCAGAGCACGATGGCGGATCTGAGCCGGGCGCAAGAGCAGCGGGT
>JASHTR010000597.1 GCA_030040455.1 Terriglobia bacterium
GCCATAAGAATCACCATGACGAGTCCCAGGTAGTAGGAGGAGTAATTACCCGCCACAAAACCGGAGAGAATGTCGAGCGACGCTCCTCCTTCCCGCGCTGAAGCCGTCACTTCCTTAACGTGTCGTGATTCTGTGGAGGTGAACACCTTTACCAGTTCCGGGATGATCGCGCCGGCCAGCGTTCCGCAGGAAACGATGACAGAGAGCTTCCACCAGAGCGAAGGGTCGCCCCCCAGATCGGGAAGGATGAACCAGGAAGACAGGAAGGTTAGCCCGATTGAAGCAAACGAGGTGATCCAGACGAGTGAAGTGAGCGGCGCCTCAAAGTTCATGTGGCTGGCGCTCGCGTAGCGGGCCTTGGCGATGGTGCCGTTAATGTAGTAAGCCGCCGCCGCCGCCACCAGCATGGCCACGCGGATCACGAAGATCCACACGAGCAGGTCCACCTGGTAGGCTGCGTTCTTGACGCCCAGCAGGATAAAGGCAATCAGCGCGACGCCTGTCACGCCGTAGGTTTCAAAACCGTCGGCGCTGGGCCCTACCGAATCGCCAGCGTTGTCGCCCGTGCAGTCCGCGATCACGCCGGGGTTCCGCGCGTCGTCTTCTTTGATTTTGAAGACGATTTTCATGAGGTCCGAGCCGATATCAGCAATCTTGGTGAAAATACCGCCTGCGATACGTAGCGCGGCCGCGCCGAGCGACTCACCGATGGCGAAGCCGATGAAGCATGGCCCGGCGTAGCTGCCCGGGACGAAAAGCAGGATGATGAGCATCATCAGGAGCTCGACGCTGATCAGCATCATGCCAATGCTCATCCCTGCCCGGACGGGAATCTCATAAACCGGGAAGGGCTTGCCGCGAAGGCTGGCAAACGCTGTGCGAGAGTTCGCAAAGGTGTTCACGCGGATGCCAAACCACGCCACTCCGTAGCTTCCGCAAATCCCAAAGATACTGAACGCCAGAATTATCCCCACGCGCAGCGCGCTAAAGTGCAGCAGCACGCCAAAGTACACCAAGATGATGGCGGCAATAAAGATCCAGAGCAGAAGAAGGAATTTACCCTGCGTCACGAGATACGTCTTGCAGGTTTCCCAAATCAATTGAGACATTTCCTTCATTGATTGGTGGGCAGGCAGGCCCTTTAGACGGCTGTAAATGACCAGGCCAAAGATCAGCCCGAAAATACAGAAGAGTATCCCGAACATCAACAGGCGATGCCCGTCCATGCCAAGGAACTGCACTTTCGTAAAATCAGGAAGCTGGAGAGTAGCTTCTCCACCCATCTCGGTGGAGGGCTTCGCATAGGCGCCCGGAGCGCCTAGCAGCGCGAGCGCAGCGACGGATGCAAACGCTTTGGCGGCGTATCTCCGGGGCCATAGCGGGCCGGAGGAACACCGGGTTTTTGTCCCACCTCTGGCTGGCCTTAACTTCAGGCGCGCGAACAGGAACAACGTGAGAATCAAAGTGAACACGAAATAATCCATAAAACTGGCCTCCAACCGCGCTCGACCGCACGACTTTGAGCGGGATACAGTTGCTCTAAGTTGAAATGATTCACATCCGATAGTTCAGGATTGCCTTGAGGAGAGAAGGAACATCATAAGCTCAATGGAAACATATAACATATTCAATTCGGCAGCGTCAAGAACCGCATTTTGAGTTCGCGCTCTGGGAGGTTATACTTATCGGGATGCTGCCAAAGAAATTCTATTGACACGCCTCCGTGTAGTCCATTAGAATACCTACCTACCGGTCGGTAGTATAAATGTTGGATTTCTTGAGGGGCATAAGCCTATGGAGAATCCGGTTTCAGGCTCGGAGATTTTGCTGGAAAGTTTAAGGCGGGAAGAAGTAGAAGTGGTGTTTGGTCTGCCAGGAGGCGCGGTGCTTCCACTCTACGATGCTCTTTACAGCGCTGGCATTCGTCATCTTCTTGTGCGGCATGAACAGGCGGCGGCATTTGCTGCGGATGGCTACGCGCGGGCAACCGGAAAGCCGGGCGTCTGCCTGGTGACCTCCGGGCCGGGCGCCACGAACCTGCTCACAGGCTTGACTTCGGCGCAGATGGATTCCATTCCGGTGGTGGCGTTAACGGGGCAAGTGCCTGCCTCGATGATTGGTAAAGACGGTTTCCAGGAAGCGGATACCATTGGCATCACACTGCCGGCCACAAAGCAATCGTTCCAGGTGCGCTCAGCGGCGGAAATCCCCGGGGTGGTCCACCGCGCGTTCAAGACGGCTATTTCGGGAAGGCCGGGGCCGGTGCTGGTGGATTTTCCAAAAAGCGTGCTCATGGAGAAGTCAACGGCCCTTTACCCTGAAATGCACGATGATGCCAAGCGTCCCGCGCGCAAAAAAGAGTGGCGGGAAGAGGATATCGAGCGGGCAGCGGAGATGATTCTCGGGAGCCGCCAGGCCCTCCTTTACGTGGGGGGCGGAGTAATCCACGCTGAGGCGTGGCGGGAAGTGCAGGAGCTGGCTGAGCTGACGCACATTCCGGTCACAACGACGTTGATGGGCCTCGGGGCATTCCCGTCCTCTCATCCGCTTTCGCTGGGCATGTTAGGCATGCACGGCTCCTACGCCACCAACATGACGGTTTGTGAGAGCGATCTGCTGATTGCGATAGGAGCGCGCTTTGACGATCGTGTGACGGGGCGACTGAACGGCTTTGCTCCGCGCGCGAAGAAGATTCACATTGACGTCGATCCTTCGGAGATCAACAAGAACGTCCACGCGGACCTTGCCCTGGTAGGTGACGCGCGCGAAACGGTCTGCAAGCTGACCGATCTTCTGAAGCAGCGGGGATGCGCTTCAACGCTCGCGGCGCGCCGGCGGTGGCTGGCGAGAATTGAGCGGTGGAGAACGGAGCATCCACTCACGTACGATAAAACGGCCCCCAATGTGAAGCCGGAATATGTGATTGAAATGATTTCAAGGTACGCGGATGAGGATGCCATCATTGCCGTCGACGTGGGCCAGCATCAGATGTGGGCGGCGCAATTTTACGATTTCTATCAGCCGCGCACCTGGCTTTCTTCGAGCGGTCTTGGAGCCATGGGTTACGGTTTTCCGGCGGCCATGGGCGCGCAGTGCGCGTTTCCTGACCGGCAGGTTATTGCCGTCGTGGGCGACGGCGGCTTTCAGATGACGCTGAACGACCTGGCGACCGTGACGCAATACCGCGTTCCGGTGAAGATTGTTATTCTCAACAACCGCTCGCTCGGCATGGTGCGGCAATGGCAGGAGATATTCTTCGAGAAGCGCTATTGTGATATTGACCTCAACTTCTCGCCGGATTTTGCCAAGCTCGCCGAGTCCTACGGAGTTCGCGGCTGGAAGGTGGAACATCGCGGGAGCGTTGCCAGCGCCGTTCGCGACATGCTGCGGGACCGCGAACCCTGCCTGGTGGACTTTGTGGTGGACCCGGCGGAAAACGTTTATCCGATCGTCCCGCCCGGGGCATCGCTCGGAGAAATGATCGTTGAGCCACCGCGCGTGGCGCTGGAAGAAGAGGAAGTGCTGGACGATTTGTGGGCGGTGT
>JASHTR010000598.1 GCA_030040455.1 Terriglobia bacterium
CCATCCTCAATGCCACGCAAACCGCGCTGATTCCCGCCGCGGCCGAAATTCCCGACCCCTACTACCCGCTGACCGACCCCTGGCACCGGGGCTGGGCGCCGCGCGTGGGTTTTGCCTACCGCGTCACCCATGCGTGGGTGGTGCGGGGCGGCTTCGGGATTTTCTTCAACCCCAACCAGACCAATAGCTATACGTTGTTGGATACGAATCCGCCCATGTCGGCAGCGGCGATCTTCAATTCTTCTCCCAGCGCGCAGCTTAGCTTCGCGAATCCTTCGGGGGGAGGCTCAGCCGCCACGCCTGCCGCCAACACCGTTACTGCCGTGACTCTTAACCCCTACATGCCACCCGCCTCCATGAACCAGTGGAGCCTGGACGTAGAACGGACGCTCTGGTCCAATGCGGGCCTCGACGTTCAATATATCGGCAGCCATACCGATCACCTCGACACGAGCTGGTACAGCAACGAGCCGACGCCCAGCGCCACGCCGTTTGTGGCGGCCGACCGGCCCAACCAGAACTTCGGCACCATTCGCGATCTTGACGATATGGCGTGGTCGAACTACGACGCGCTCAACGTGATTCTGACGCAACGTCTCCACAGCGGCTTGATCATGAGCATGTCCTATACCTGGTCGCACGATCTGGATATCAGCGAGGATTCGAACGACGGCGGCTCACCCATGGATTCCCGCGACTGGGCACTCGACTACGGCAACTCGGTGCTGAGCGTTCCCCAACGCTTCGCCGGTAGCATCGTTTATCAACTTCCCTTCCTCAAGGGTTCTACGGGCCTGGTGCGGACGGTGTTGGCAGGCTGGAACGCGGATAGCATTATCGCTATCCAAGCCGGCACGCCGTTCAACGTTGTGGTCTCGGGCGATCCCGCCAACACCAGCCGGTCGGGCGTCCAGAGGCCTGAGCTCATTGGCACGCCGGACAACCAGTGCGGCCCCAAGCTCGTATCCTGCATCACGAACGCCGAGGAAGCCTTGGCGCAGCCGGCAGCGGGAACCTTCGGGGACATGGCGCGGGATATGCTTTCCGGACCCGGATTATGGGATGTGGATTTCGCGCTCGATAAGAATTTCCGGATCGGGGAGCGCTTCAACTTCCAGCTCCGGGGCGAAGCATTCAACGTCTTCAATCACCCCAGTTTCGGCGAGCCCGGAGCGACGTTTGGCTCCTCTACCTTCGGTGATATCACCTCGTTGGCGGGATCCAATCCCACGCGCGTGTTCCAGATTATGGGCCGCCTGATGTTTTAGCAGTCGGTCTGTCGCCTTGACACCCGCGAAGCATGAAAATCACGCCGGAGTCGATTCCCTCGCAAGCGGGAATCGACTCTGCACGGTGGAGGGGGCCCGAATTCCTGCTTTCGCGAGGGTGAGAGCGGGCGCATTTTCAAAGCAGGCTGCCTGAGCGGACCCCTATTTTCGAAATTACGGAGGATTACCAATTATAGTGACAACAAGCGCTGTAGCGGCGGCCTGTGGCCGCCGTTCTTTCGGCAAAAAAGGTCGTCACTATAATTGGTAATCCTCAATAGGTTGCCGAAAAACACTGCGCTCCCGACTGAGGACATTCAGGCCTCCTTATAAGCTTCTCCCGCGAGAAGCGCTTTCATCCGACCAAGCCCGTGGATTCCCGCAGCAAGCAGGCACACGCCAGCGAGAACCGGGGTCATGCCAGCAATGAGAATCGCCGGGCCAAACTGCTTTTGTGGCCCGATAACCCATCCCGTAATAACCGGCGCCGCCACGCCTCCCGCCACCGAGATCGTATTCAGGAATCCAATCGTCCGCCCTACCATGTTTTTCGGCGGCACGTGCTGCGAGATTGTCCAGTAGTTCGAATTTCCGATTCCGGTGGCGCACATCGCAACCGTGAGGATCGGAAGCACCCAGGACCGGCTGGGTGTCACCAGCAGCAGCAAGATGACCCCTGTCCCGACATACCCCACCACCCCAAACCACAAGCGCGACCGGAACACTCCGATGCGGGCGGCTAATTTGTCCGCCGCCGAACCCGCGAAGATATTCACGATGGCCATCGTAAATAGCGCCGCCGAAAGCACCTTTCCCATTCCCAACGTTGAAAACCCGCGAGAGAGGATCAAGTAACTTGGTATCCAAGTCAAAACGAAATACCAATAATAGGAGGACAGCAGGATGGACAATGACATCGCCCAAAACGTCCGGCTGGTCAGGAGCATGCGCCAAGTCCAGTGTCGGGGTGTTTCCAGAGCCTCAGCCGCCTTTTCCACAGGGCGCACGGCGCGCTTGGGGTCGGAGGGGACGGCGATCAGCCAGCCGGGCAGCCAAATCAGGGCTCCTAAGCCGGTAACGGCAAACATCAGGCGCCATCCAAATTTATCCAACAGAATGGCTCCCACGAGCGCTCCCACGGCCGGTCCGACATTCTGTCCCGCAATATAGATCGCTGTCGGCAGCCCCTGCTCCTCCCCCGCAAAATTACTTCGAATGAAGGCGATACTTGCCAGCGGAGCGGTGGCTTCGGAGAGACCCAACACCATGCGCAAGCTGATCATTTCGCCGGCCGTGAGGCAGAAGGCAATGGAAGCCGATGCGATCGACCACACGAGGAAACCACCCGCGTAAGAGCGGCGGATGCCGAACCGGTCCACGAGCGCCCCAGCCGGGAACTGCGAGAGGCCATAAGTCCAGAAGAAGGCGGAGAGGATTACTCCCATCGTGGCAGGCCCGATTCGGAAATCCCGCATGATCGATGGCGCCGCGATGCTGAGATTGCCGCGGTCGATGTAGTTGATGACGATGCCGAGAAAGATGAGCGCGAGGACAACCCAACGGCGGCTCATAGCGCCGGGTACCCGCTAATGCGCTGGCAGGACGGACAGCTCATAAGTAATCGCATTGAACGGAAAGTATAACAGGTGAACAGAAGCGGTGCGACACCCCTTAGCAAGCCAGGTACATTGATGGTGTATCAGCGGTCATGTCGCAGAGCGACTCGACCCGGGATGACAGGCAATGCGAGTTTTCATGCAGGCTCGCAAGCCGTGCCTTGATATCTCTTTGGAGCGCGGCAGCGTAGCCTCCGCTTGGGGCTGGCGAGCTGGCCCGAGGCGCTGAAGGAATATCCCGTGGCCAGCTTGCTGGCCACGGGATAAGCGGCGGCTTGCCGCCGCACTCCAAAGGGCGCGATCATCGGTAAACGCACTCTCGACGCGCTAGTAGATTAAACGTATACCGAGCGTTGCTACAAACTGCCCTCCGAGGCAGCACCAGCCACCGGTGGTTGCCGTCGGCTTGCCGAACAACCCAGGACTTCCGATATTCACGATCGAGCTCGGATTCTCGAAGTTTGGGTTCTTGAAGATGTTGTTCATGTCATAGCGGATCTGGAGGGTTGCCTTGTCCCGAATATTCACGTCCTTCTCCAGCGAAGACTGCGACCAAATCAAGTCCGGCCCATCAATGGTGTTGCGGCCAACCGTTCCGACGGTGAAGGCCTGCGGATAGGCGAACGCGCTGGTATTCCACATTGAATTTTCCAATGCCGTGTCAAAGCGCTGGCCGATCGTCCAGTTTGGAACATCGACCTGGCTGTTGGACAGGATCTGATCGGGACGAGGTGCGGTTGTGCTTCCAGCGTCGTTTCCGGGCAAGTAGTTGTACGGACTGCCCGCCATGGTGAACGTCACCGGCAGGCCACTCTGAAACGTCTGTACCCAGGTGAGATTCCAGCCGCCAAAGACGTAGTCAAGAACGCCACCCCGATTCATGAACGACCGGCCTTTTCCAAACGGAAGCCCATACGTGGCATAGGTAACGAACCGGTTGGTCACATCGTAGCCGGCACGGCCTTTCTCGAGGGCGCGATCGTAATACGTCTCCCCGGTACACACCCCATCGTCATCGCAGTCATCGATTGCTTTCGACCAGGTGTAAAACGACACCAGCGTCAGACCTCGGGAAAACCGCTTCTCCAGCTTGACCGTGCCGGAGTGGAAGGTCGAATGGCCGAAATTGCTCCACATATCGATTGGGCCGAAGTTTGGATATGGCACATAGTTTTGATAGTTTTGAAAGATATTCTCAAGGACCGTCGGATTGTTGGAGACATTGAGCGGGACGGTGTTGATGTTCCATGCTTCGAGGAGGCCAACGCCCGCCGATCCCTGATAGCTAAGGTCCAGAAGCCAATGGGGGAGGAACTGATACTGGTAGCTGGCATTCCAGTTCATCATATATGGATTGGTCAGGT
>JASHTR010000599.1 GCA_030040455.1 Terriglobia bacterium
GCGGCGACGGTTAATTAATCGTCAGCGCCCGGATTCATGGAGTGACAAGCCCGGAACGCGCTGAAAATGCCGCTTGTTGCGAGTGAGAAGACGAGCGCCATGGACAAGCGTTATCCCGGCGATCAGGCTGTCTCCCATGCCAATTCCGGCCCCCGCTTGTTCGAGCTGCTGACGCACGTCCGCAGCCCGGCGTGCCGCGTCGACATCCAAAGGCAGGAGAGCAATGCTGTCCAAGAGAGCTGTGATCGTCGCTCGCTCCCGAGACCCTCGAGCGCCGGACAAAAGCTCGAAGCAATTAATCGTGGTGGTTGCTAACTGGCCGCGTTCGAGACTGGCCTAGACCCAGTCAGCCCCGGGAAGGAGCCCCTCCAGGTAGTCGATGAGCACACCCGTGTCGGCGATGGTCATCTCCAGCTCGCACGGAGGACCGCCACGTTCTCCCGCAGCCGGGTTGCCGCCTTCCGCTTCAACGCTCCTTGGAGCTGAAGGGCCCGACGGCGGCGGTGCTCCCGTTCGGTCTCGGAACTGAGATAGGCATCGACTGCCTCGCCGAGGACACTCGAAAAACCCTTCTCCCCGCGCTTGGCGGCGACAGCGAGCAGCCGGCTTCGATGTTCAGATTTGAGTTCAATTGTGGTGCGCATGCTGCTATTCTGTGCTGACATGCACGTGCATGTCAATTGCTTGCCCCAGGCTGATAATAATACGTTCCGCTTGCGATGCGCTCGACAGGACCGGTTAATCTCACTTCATCGTTTTCCGGCCACTCGACCTCCAGATCGCCGGCAACGGTTCGCACGCGAAGGCGACGGCCCGTGAATCCATTGAGGATTGCGGCGACTGCCGCGCCGCACGAGCCAGTGCCGGAAGAAGATGTCTCGCCCACGCCTCGTTCCCAGAACCTCACTTCAATCTGCTGTTTTGAGATCACCTTCACGAATTCCACGTTAGTACGGTTTGGGAAGAGCGGATGCATTTCAATTCTTTGCCCGATCGCTCGCCAGTCGATGCGCTCAAAGCTCGAAACAAACAAGGAACAGTGCGGATTGCCCATCGAAGTCACCGTTACGCGGAGCTTCCTACCGGCGATCGGCAGCGGATAGCGTATCACCGGCATCGGTGTGTGTTTCACGCCAAACGGAATCTTTTGGGGATCAAGAATCGGGCGACCCATGGTCACCCGGAATACCCAGCGCCCTTCCGCCTGTTTCAGGCAGTCGAGCGTCTTAACGCCGGCGTGCGTTTCAATTCTGAACCGCTTGGCGTCGGGTTGCCGGGAAAGCAGATAGCCCCCTACGCACCGAATGCCATTTCCGGAGATTTCTGCCTCGCTGCCGTCGGCATTGAAAAATCTCACGCGCGCCTGGTTCTCACGCGCGCGCGCGTGTGTGACGAGCAGGAATCCGTCCGCGCCGGCGCCGGTCGTGCGCTTACAGATGGCAACGGCAAGACGTCGCAGAAATTCCGGGTTTCGAAAACGGCGTTCGAGCGAAAGACCGGCGGGCTGCCGGGTGCGGCTCTGCTCCACGCCCGTCACGATGAAATCGTTCCCCACGCCGTGCAGCTTTTCAAAAGGAATCCTGAGTATGCTGTTCATCCATCAGCCTCCACCCCTTGGGTTCTATGCCATTTTCCTGTAAACCCAAAGGTGTTTTCCATCGCTCGTGTAGATGATCCTGAGGAAGGAGCCTATTCATCGTGGGCCTTGAATCCGGCGACCCTCAGATTCTGAAAAACATCAAGAAGGGCGCCACCGTGGAGGAGGAAGGCCACCCGTTGCCGCACGTCGAGATGCCCGGACTCACCCGTAAGGATTATGATGGCAGCCGTCAACCGCTTCTACGTGGAGACGGATTCCGTGACCTGCAATTGAGTTGCTCGTAGCAGGATGCTGAAAAGTTCCCGGAACTGTCATCCTGAGAAGCCGAAGGCGACGAAGGATCCTGTATGCACTTGGTTCTATAAATGCCAGGATTCTTCCGCTTCGCGGAGCTTGCCCTGAGTTCCTTCGCTGCGCTCAGGACCGTTCGAAGTGGAGCGAACGGGCTCAGCGTCAGGATGGCAGGCTGCATGGTTTTTTCAGCAGCCTGCTAGACCGCACAGCGCAGGTACACCTCACTCCGCCAACGCCTCCAGGATTTTTCTTCGCACGTTCGATGCCTCCCGGGTGCCCGCCGTCGCGAGGAAGATCGTATCGTCGCCCGCCACCGTGCCCAGAAGTTCGGGCCAGCCGGTTGAGTCCAGCGCCACGGCGACCGTGTGTGCGTTGCCGGGATGGGTTTTCACAATGACCAGGTTGGAGGCTTGCCGAGCCTCGCGCAGGAACTCCTTGAGGATCACGGCCAGCGACGGCTGGGACGGCGCGGGAGATTCCGCGTGTCCCTCCCGGCGGTAACCTTCCCGCGTCTTCACCAGGCCAAGCTCCTCAATGTCCCGCGAGACCGTCGCCTGCGTCACCCGGATGCCGCGCCGCGCCAACGCGCGTCGCAAATCCGATTGCGTGGTGGCTTCCTCATTGCGGATGATATCCAGAATCTGGTTCCGTCGATAGAGGTGGTCCATACAGTTTCCTCAGCTTCCCGAGAACGCCAGTGCGCGACCGTCGAATTTCTCAGAAGTTACCACGCCAAGCAGCTTGAGGACGGTGGGAGCGATGTCCATGATGCCCGGGTGGGGAGTTTCCAGACGGCGGTTGGAGAAGAAAATTCCTTGTGTGTCTTTGGGGTCAGAGGAACAATGGTCCCCGCTCCATTTCCTCTCATTTGCTTCCAGGATGCCCGCCGGGATGCCGCCAAGCGAAGTTTGCCATGAAGTTCGATAGCCATCGCCGAAATTCAGTTGAAGATCGGGAGCCTCGGCCAGGTACGGGCCGTGAAAGATCTCGGTCCCCAGGAATACATCCTCAAGCACCGGCTTGCCCGTATCGGGATCGCGATAAGCCAGGAGCTTCTGTCGCATTTCCTCGAGTAGCTGGCGGGCCTGCGGTCCCGGACTGACGATGCCGTATCGTTCCCGGCCTTCCAGGTTCAGATAAATCTGTCCGAGCCCCAGCGCGTAGGCTTTTGTGCGGCTCCAGTCGACGTTGGGGAAAAAACTGCCTTGCCCGAAAAGCTCCTGCAGGTTGTTGGTCCCTGCGACGGCGTTTGGATTCTTCAAGGCCATGTAGCCGTTTTCCACCAGCCAGGTGTTTGTATTAAAGCCTTTCCGCCAGGTGTGGAATCCGTGGTCTGAAACAATGATGAGCGTGGCCCCGGGTCTCATCGCTCTTTCCACTTCACCGACGATCTGGTCCATGCGCTCGTAAACGAGAAGGATCGCATCGCCGTATTTTGCAGCAAGCGCCGGGTCGTAGCGCGGGTGCCGGGGATCGATGAGACGCCAGAACATGTGCGAGACGCTGTCCGTTGCTGTAAAGATGGAGACCATGAGGCTGGGGGCGTCGTTCTTCAGCTCATCGAGCGTGATCGCTTCCTGCAGTTTCATGGTCCGGAACATATCCTGGAGAAAAACCCCTTCGTCAATCCTCTCCTCGTTCAGAGCCCACGTATCATGCCACCATCCAAGGGTCTTGAATAAACCGAACTTTTTCGCGAGCTTTCGGGTGTAGTCTTCCGGGTAGGAAATCGGCAGCGCCGGTTCCTCAGGATCTATATTGAGAGGCGACATATAAATGCGGACGTCCGGTGAAGCCTGAATCACATAAAACCGGCAGATCGAACGAATCGAAAGAAAGGGTGTGATCCGGAACTTTACGCGGAACCAATGGCTCCATTGCCCCGCTCGAACCGTCTCAGAGCGGCTCTGGAGTTGGATGGTGACGTCCTTTGGTCCTTTGCCGTCAACGGTAAATCTGACCGGCGTCGAGATTCGCCGGTAAGTCTTCGCAGCGGGATCAACGGGACCGGGGATGGAAGCTGTGGCCGAGCTCCCGCGGAATTTGAGACGCTCGAGCTCGCCTCCGAATTCGGTTTCGCCTTCCTCCGGCTTGGAAATGTCCGTCCCGAAATAGAAGAAGGTCCCCCAGGTACCGCGCACGTCCGGAACGCCTAGCCCTGCCCAGAGCTTGCCGCCCGGCAAGGGCGTGGGAGGAAACTCAAGCGGCATCCGGATCACCGTGGTTTTATAGCCCGCAGCAGCCGCAGCCTGGTAAAAAGGCTCGCCATGACGTTCATTGATGACACCCGGCGCCTTGACGGGAATAAGTCCAAACAGGAATCTGGCTTTCGTATGGGCAACCAGCGACAACTCCGGCAAATAAGTTTCAGGATTACGCTTCAGGAAATCAAAAATGCCGGTGGCGCCGGGGTTGAGGCCGGTGGCGAACGACGCCCATGCCACCGGTGATTCAGGCGGGTTGGTGGTGCCGAATGGCGTAAAGGTTCCACTTCGGGAGAGACGGGCAAGGTTCGGGAGCTTTCCTTCGGCCATCCACTTGGCGGCAAAATGCGGGTCAGCACCGTCAAATCCCAGAATAATGATCTGCTTCGTGACGGGCGTCATGGCCGGCCGGTGGCAGCGAGTGAGCCCCAGCACCAGCGACGCAGCAAGACCCACAACGAAAACCCTTGCAGATCTACAACGCATTTCTTCCATAAACCGACCGAGACTCTATCTTAGCAGTCGTTCATATCGCTGAGTGGGTGTCGCAAGGTGGCATGACCGAGGGCCAGGGAGCTTACACATAAAAAATATGAAAGGCCGCCGGCTCCGGGCAAATGCCGGGCGCCAAAAATATCCAAAAAAAACTCCAAAAAACTCTTGACAAAGGATATTCACTACAATAGTATTAACTCATTTAGAAAAACTCCCGGCCCCTGGGGGCTCCTAATTAACGCACATGAGCCGGTAGTGCGGAGCTGATTTCGAGGGAGGCAAAAGCCTCAGACCTGAAAAGCAGGTCTGCATTACCGGCCCATTGGCATTCATCTTCTTATCCTTCCCACCCTGCAATTCCTGACCGGTAAATTGCTCTTGACGGTTCTGCCCACATCTTCCAGAGTGTGGAATGAGGCTTGCATGCGACGGATCGTGTCCAGGGAGCTCCTGGATGATGAAGACGGCCACCTGGAGCCGAAGGACCTCGAAGCTGTCCTCGATGATATTTGGCGGATCAACCGTTGGTTTGGAGGGGTTTCCGGCACCTCGCAATTACTCAAGCGTATTTGCCTCCGGGAAGAATTGCGCGCGGTGCGGGTCCTCGACGTTGGCGCGGGAGACGGAAGGCTGGCAGCATGTTTATGCGGAAGGCTGGCGGGAGACGGCGTTCGGGCAGAATTTTTTGTTGTCGATCGCAGTTTCTCTCATTTGAGCAGCCGCAGGCTTCCGCCCGGCGCCCCGCCTCGCGTCGTTGCCGATGTGCTGGACTTGCCCTTCCGCGAAGGGAGTTTTGACGTGGTGATGTGCAATCTTTTTCTTCATCACTTTTCGGGCGATCCTGCAAGGCGGCTACTGCGCGTGTTGATGAAGAGTGCAAAACGCGCCGTCCTGATTAATGATCTTGACCGTCGCTGGCTCCCCTACGCCTTCATCCGATATTTCCCCTTCATTGCCCGCAGCCTCGTTGCCCGCCTGGATGGCGCGGCCAGTGTGCATCAGGCGTACACGCCAGGAGAAATGGCTGCGCTCGCGGCAGAGGCCGGGATCGCAAATCTCGAAATGATCAAACTGCCTTTCTTCCGAACCGGTCTGATCCTTTGGAAAACCGGAAACGAGAAGGTGCATGGAGGCGATACGCCGTGACCATAGGTACGGCGATCCCTGGAAGGAGCAACGCTTCGACGCGAATTGAAGAACGGTGGTGAGTGAAAAGTGACGAGAAAAGAAACCAAAGCGCCGGAGGTGATCTCAGACCTCACCGACCGCTTTTCACCGCCGTTCCGATTTCTCGTCGCGACAGGCGGAGTGGGCTTTTCAGCGCCTTATCAAAAGATCTCGAATTGCTCCCGGTGCACTTCGGGGTCGCTTTTGATGACGACTTCTCTCCCCGTGCTAGACTCGATCTCCGAGATCAGCACTCCGTCTCGCGATTTGAGCGCTGCCGCAACCTGCGGATGCACCCTGAGATTGAGCGTCTTGCCTTCAATCTGCGACGCCATTTTGCGTGCTTCGGAGAGAATTTCGTTGCTCACGGTCGCCACGGATTTGACCCAGCCGGCTCCCGAGCAGTAGGGGCATGGCTCAGAGAGCGTGCGCTCCAGTGATTGCTTCACCCGCTTGCGGGTCAAGGCCACGAGGCCGAATTCATTGAAAGAGAGAATCTTCGTTGGCGCGCGATCCTGCCGTAAG
>JASHTR010000600.1 GCA_030040455.1 Terriglobia bacterium
AGTACAGCGCCTTCAATAATACCGCCCTGGTGCAGGCAGCTTATCAAGCCACGGGTCGCACCTCGTTGACGTTCGGGGGGATATACGGCACCCTCCAGGGAGGAAGTCACGGAACCGGATTCATCAACGGTAACAATATCTACGGGATGGCGGGACTCAGCCATGCACTGACGGCTCGGGATACGATCGGGGTGACCTATACCTATGGAACGTTCCATTACGTGGGCCTTCCGGAATCGTTTAAGGTCCAAATGGCCCAGTTATCTTACGGGCGAAAGGTCACCGGCCGCCTGAGCCTCCAGCTTTATGGTGGTCCGGAACTGATGGCTTATACCGTTCTTGGCCATCCTGCCCGGTCGAGAATCTATGGGAGCGGGATGGGGGCGCTCAGCTATCTGCAGGGCAGAAATACGTTTAGCCTTTTCGGAGGTCGATACGCTACGGGTGGGTCGGGAGTGCTGGCGGGATCGGAGACCACAACAATTTCAGCAGGTTGGAGGCGCAGCCTGACGCGGAGGTGGTCGGGAGCTGTCTATAGCGGCTATTCCCGAAACAGCGTGCTGCCGGTGGCCATGACCCAGACTGGGCAGCATTACGCCTATTGGATAGGCAATATGACGGCTAACCGCGCCCTCAGCCGCCGCGTGAGTTTTTACATCAGCTACGAGTATGAGCACCAGATCAACAATGCGGGCCCCTGCGGTGCCTCGGTGTGTGCGGTGAATGGGGACCGTCAATTATTTGGAGTAGGAATTACTTTCACGCCGCGGCCGTTCGGGCTTTGACGGATATTGTCCGACGCCACTGCGCGAAGAACGAAACGGCGAAAGAAGGGGGTGAAAATTATGATTTCGGGACGGCAACTCAGCGTTGGAGATTATTTGGCAATTTTGCGGCGACGGGTATGGCTGATCGTCATTCCCGCGATTCTGAGTCCCCTCGTCGCTTTACTGATTGCCCGGCAACTTTCGCCTAAGTATACCTCGAACAGCCTGATCCTGATTGAGCAGCCCAAAGTGCCGGCGACCATTGTTCCCTCGGTTGTAGGTGATGATTTGATCGCCCGCCTGGCCAATATGGAGGAGCAGATCCTGAGCCGTACGCGCCTCCAGCCCTTGATCGAGCGTTACGGTCTCTATAAGAGCGACTGGAACAAGGTTCCGATGGAGGCGTTAGTGGCCGAGATGCGCGATGACATCCTGGTGAAGCCCGTTTCATTCGCAAATCAGCCAGGAGCGACTCCCGGGGAGAACGGGAATCAGCTTCCCGGCTTCGAGATCAGTTTTACGGCGCCAAACCCCGACATCGCCCAGGCGATCTGCAATGAGATCACTTCGATGTTTATTGATGAGAACCTTCGCTTGCGTGAACAGCGCGCCGAAGGGACGGCGACTTTTATTCAAACCCAGTTACAGCAAGCCAAGCAGAAGCTTGATGAGCAGGATGCCCGGCTGGCGGCATTCAAGCGCCAGTATTTCGGCTCCCTGCCGGACCAGGAGCAATCCACCATACAAATCCTGGGTACGTTGACGGGACAGTTGAACTCCCTGACGGATGCGATGGGCCGGTATCAGGACGACCGGACCTACACCGAATCACTGCTCACACAGCAGGTCACCGCCTGGAAGGCCGCGCAAACCGGTAGCAACCCGCAGACGCTCCAGGAACAGTTATCCACCCTCGAAAACCATCTCATGGACCTCAAGATGCGTTACACGGACGACTATCCGGACGTGGTTAAGGCGAAGCGGGACATTGCATCTTTAAAGAAGGAGATCGCCCAGCAGGCAACAAAGGAGAAGGCAAGCAACGGGAGCAAAACAGCAGAAAAGGCGCCGACCGGGGCTTCTGAGCCGAACTCGATCACGCAGCTTCACGCGCAACTTTTTGCGATTCAAGAGGGAATGGAGGAGAACCAACGGGATCAGAAGAGAGTGCACCAGCAAATTGCCTCCTACGAGGCCCGGTTGAAAATGACTCCTGCCGTCGAACAACAATACAAGGACATCACCCGGAATTACCAGACGGCGCTGGACTTTTATAACAACCTTCTCTCCAAGGAAGACATCTCGCAGATGTCTTCCAGCCTGGAGCAACGCCAGGAAGGGCAGCAGTTTGTTATCCTTGACCCTGCTGACCGGCCGGTGAAGCCTTCGTATCCTGACAAGATGCGTTTTGCCGGCGGCGGTCTCGTGGTTGGTTTGCTGATTGGATTCGCCGTCGCATTGCTGCTGGAGATGCGCGATAAGGCGCTGCAAGACGAGCGCGACGTGGAGTTCTTTCTTGGTGTGCCCACCCTCGCCATGATTCCCGAGGTTGGGAGGAGCAATGGAGGGAAGAAACGTTTTCTCCCTTTCTGGAAAGAGACCCAGAAAGATGAAGCGGCAAGCAGTCGCGTGGGTTGAATCTTCATGTATAAGAAATTCTTCGGTCTTCGGGAAAATCCGTTTAACGTTAACCCGGACCCTCGCTACTTGTATGTGACGCCGCATACCGAGGAGGCTCTCTCTTGCCTGACCTACGGCATCCAGAATCGCAAGGGTTTCGTTTTGCTGACGGGAGAAGTGGGCACGGGAAAGACGACCTTGATTAACAAACTCCTGGAGTGGTTGCACCGGGAGGATATTTCCACGGCTTTTATTTTCAATCCGCGGCTGAGCGAGGATCAGTTCTTTGAATTTATGATGGCGGATTTCGGCATTCCATCGAATGCGCCCTCCAAAAGCCAGGTCCTGCTGCGGCTGAACCAGTGGCTGTTGGAGAGATATCGGTCAGGGGAAGCCGCTGTGCTGATCGTGGATGAAGCTCAGAATCTTTCCGCCAGTGTTTTAGAGGAGATCCGCCTGCTCACCAATCTCGAGACTTCCACGGAGAAGTTGTTGCAGATTATTCTTGCAGGTCAGCCGGAGCTGGATCTGAAGCTTAAGCAGCCGGACTTGCGACAATTACGGCAGCGCATTACCCTCCGATGCAAGACGTATCCTTTGAGCCTTGAGGAGACAGAGGGGTACATCAAGAGCCGGCTGCGCCTCGCGGGCTGTGACATCCAGCCGATTTTCACTTCGGAGGCGATTGGGTTGATTCACCTCTATTCACGGGGCATTCCCCGCGTCGTGAATATTTTGTGCGAGCATTCATTGATTAGCGCCTTTGCCGATCAGAAGAAGCCGGTGACGGCAGACATTGTCCAGCTCGTGGCCGAGGAATTCGATCTGATGGAAGGCGTATCTCCTGCTTCAGCCCCCAAGGGTATGATGGCCGACCCTCCGAAACGGGTAGACGGGCTTGAAGGGTTAGCGACGCTGATGGATCGCTTGCGACGGACGGAATAGAAGGGCCAGAAGGAAAGGTATGAGCAGAATTCACGATGCATTAAAAAAGGCGGAGCAGGATCGGAGAGATCTCTTTAGCTCTGAGCCGGATTCAGCCCCGGAACGGCTGGAACCATTTCTTGCCCCGGTGCCAGGCGCCGGAGAAGATCGCGGTGCGGGAGTCGTCCGGGGTGACGGCGGAGGGCTGCCGCTCCGTTCGCTGCACGAGGCTTCACCCGTGACGCTTGAAGGCTGGGTGACGGATTGCCCGGCGGCGTCCTGGAAGCCCGATCCCAAAAGCGTTCTCTTCAATGATTCCGGAATACGACAACTGGGCATGGAGGAGTTTCGAACCCTGCGGACTCACCTTCTGCAGGTGCGAGAGAGGGTCCCGCTCCAGACGATCCTCATCACCAGCGTGCTTCCCAGCGAGGGGAAAACCTTTGTGGCGGCCAACCTGGCTCAGGCTTTCGTCCAGCAGCGCGGCCGGCGTGTCTTGCTGATCGACGCGGACCTTCGTCTTTCGCGGCTTCACAGCCTGTTAGGAGCGGTCCTGACTCCGGGGCTTTCCGAATTTCTCAGGGGTGAGGCCGAGGCTTCCAGCATCATTCAAAGAGGGACGCCGGAGAACCTGTTTTTTATTCCGGGAGGCCGAGCCGCCTCAAACCCCACGGAACTGGTCGGAAATGGTCGTTTAAAGAATCTGCTTCATCGCCTTGCGCCGCTTTTTGACTGGATTGTTGTGGACTCCCCTCCCTGCGTCCCGTTGTCAGACGCCAGCCTGCTAGCTGACTTATGCGACGGGGTGCTGATGGTGGTGCGATCGGGGAAAACGCCGTTCGATATTGCGCAGAAAGGGAGCCAGCAGTTTCGGGAAAGGCGCTTGTTGGGAGTTGTTTTAAATCAGGTTGCCCCCCAATCCGCTTACAGCTCCTATTATTACGGGGCCCCGCTGGCAGAAAAGGCTTAGAAAGAGGAAGCTGCGGTGGTTCGTTTATTCAATGTCTATTACCCCGTTCGCACGATTGTTTTGGTTTTGGGGGAGATCCTTATCGTATGTGCGTCATTTGTGGTGGCCACCCTGATCCGGATGGGGCCGGATTCCACCCTGGTTCTGGGGTATGGAGATGGAATTTATAAGGTGCTCGGCATTGCGGGTGTAGCTTTTCTTTGTTTTTACTATTTCGATCTTTACGACTCGCAACGGATTTCCTCCCGCGGGGAGACATTTTTCCGCCTTCTCATTGTTCTCGGGATTCTATCCTTTGGCTTGGCAGCGGCCTGTGTTATCTTTCCCGACTTCCTGCTGGGCAATGACATTCTTTTTCAGGGTATTGTCATCCTGACGGTTGCGCTGGTGGCTTGGCGATGGGTTTATACATGGCTGATTTCCCAGCCTTTCCTGCGCGAGCGCGTCTACGTGCTCGGTTCAGGCGATCGGGCAAAGCGGCTCGTGGATTCCCTGCGCGCCCGTCCGGATTTGGGTCTGGAGGTCATTGGCTGGGCAGGAGCGGTGGGCAATGGGTCGTTGACGCGCGAGCAGCTTGCCTCCCAGTTGCTTGCCCTCGCGGCCAGAAACGCCGTTGACCACGTCATCGTGGCGATGAGCGATGGCCGCGGAAAGATGCCGGTGCGGGAGTTGCTGGACCTGCGGCTTTCCGGGGTGAAGGTTGATGACGCCACCGGGCTGTTGGAAAAGATTTCCGGAATGATAGAAGTCCATGAGCTCCAGCCGAGCTGGCTGATTTTTTCAGAGGGCTTTCGTCTCAATTATTTCTTCTTTGCGGTCCGGCGGTCTTTCTCCTTTGCCATCGCGGCGATGGGGCTGTTGGTTTTGCTTCCTCTGGTTCCCCTGATTGCCCTCGCGGTAAAAATTGATTCTTCAGGATCGGTCTTTTACCGCCAATCCAGGGTGGGAATGCGCGGCCGACTATTTACGTGCTATAAGTTTCGCACGATGCGCGCGGACGCGGAAGCGGATACCGGAGCGACGTGGGCGGCGGACGACGACCCTCGGATCACGCGGGTAGGACGCTGGTTGCGGCGACTGCGCTTGGACGAGATCCCGCAGATGTGGAACGTGCTGCGGGGCGATATGAGCTTCGTTGGGCCGCGGCCGGAGCGGCCGGAGTTTGTGAAGCAGCTCAGCGAAGATATCCCGTACTACAACCTGCGCCACATCGTCCGGCCCGGGATTACCGGCTGGGCGCAGATTCGCTATAAGTATGCGAATACGTTGGAGGACGCCCGCCAGAAGCTTCAATACGACTTGTTCTACATTAAAAATATATCGTTCGGTCTGGACTTCTGGATTCTGGTGCACACCTTGAAGGTGATTTTCCTGGGCCGGGGCGCAAAGTGAGCGCCTATTTCCGCCCGCATGGCTTTTTCTCGTTCGCTGGTCCACGGGCTTCTGCCAGACACGGACGGAGGGGACATTCCGGATGAAGGTTGCGGAATACATCTTCTGGCTTTGCCTGATCCTGATTGCTTACAGTTACATCCTCTACCCGGTCTTGCTGTTTGTCGGATATTCCTTCGCTCAAGCGGCGAGAGACTGGAAATACCTCGTCGCCCGTCAGGATCGCCGCATCGCTCGTTCTGCACGGGAAGACCTTCCGGCGGTCAGCCTGATTTTTCCGGCTTATAACGAAGAAGCTCACCTTCCGGAGAAGATTCGGAACACCCATGAAATCGATTACCCCCACGACAAACTGGAAGTCCTCATCGTTTCGGACGGGTCGACAGACCGCACCAATGAAATACTTAACGATGTTCGTCAAACGAACGTTCACGCAATTCTTCTTCCCGAGAGAAAAGGAAAATATAACGCGTTGAATGCAGCAGTAAAGAAGGCGACTCACGACCTCCTGGTCTTTTGTGATGCCACCACCCTCTTTGCGCCTGGCGCCATGATGAAGCTGGTGCGCCATTTCCGGGATTCGCGCGTAGGTATTGTCGCCGGAGCGCTCCAATTCCGGGGGACGGAGGAGTTCCGCCAGACCGAAGGTGTGTACTGGAAATACGAAAGCGTCCTCCGAATGATGGAAGCCCGGCTGGGGCTGGCACTGAGCGCGAGCGGAGCTATTTATGCGCTTCGCCGTCAATGCTACCGGATACTGACGGCGGAGGACGTGATCGAAGACTGCCTGATTCCCATGTATGCGCGCCGTCTCGGCTATCGGGTGGTTTATGATCCGGAAGCAATCGGATATGAAATACCACCCTCTTCTGTCGAAGGGGAGTTTGGCCGTAAGGTTCGCTTTGCCGTGGGAGGCTTCCGCTCGCTTGGCACTCTGACTCGGGCTGCGCTGGAAAGTTCATTAGGAATGGCCCTGGCGTTTATTTCACATAAGCTGCTGCGGTGGGTTGTTCCTTTTCTTCTGGTTGGGCTTCTGGTGAGTGATGGCCTCTTGCTGAACAGCTCGTTCTACCGGGAGTTTTTTATGGTGCAGATCCTTTTTTATTTGTGGGCGGGGCTTGGATTTGCTTTCCGCGATCGGATAGGGAAAGTGCGGTTTGCGCTTCTGGGATACTACCTGGTGGCAATGAACGTTGCGCTCGCAGTGGGTTTTTTGCGCTTCCTGGCTGGCCGCCAGGAGACGCTCTGGCAGCGGGCTGGATAACATACGGAGCGTCCTAAATTTTTGCGCATCCTGTCTCAGGGCACGGCTGAAGCCATGTCCTGAGACACTGTTTATAGCATATGCGCAATTACTTATTGCACCAGCGATTGAGCAAATGAGGTTAGAGAAAACCGAAACGATGCCATCCGTAACCGGAACCGTCGCCGAAGCGCCGCATCGCCCCAAGGGGATCTCTAACCGGGCCAAGGAGCCGCTGAGCGGAGCGTTTTTCTGGTTATTAGTATTTCTGCTGGTTTACTGCGGGCGTCCCGAGGACTATATCCCCGGCGTGGCCCATCTCCACCTTGCTAGAGTTGCGGGCATATTCGCGCTCATCGCTTTTGTGATGTGCGCGGGACAACTGAAAAAAGGGATTCCCCGAGAAACGGGCCTCCTTGTTCTTCTTTTGATTCAGTTTGGTCTGGCGGCAATCTTCTCCCCCGTATATAAAGCCCACGCGGTTCAGGTGACGGTTGCATTCTCCAAGGCGGTTCTCATTATTATCGTCATGGTGCTGGCCGTCACAACCTGGGACCGGCTTCGGAAGGTGCTGTTTATTCAGGCGGGGGCTGTCGCGATGATTGGCACGGTTTCCGTCCTGAAAGGAAAACTATACGGCAGACGGCTCATGGGGGTGGTGGGGGGGATATACGCTAATCCGAATGATTTGGCCATCGCCTTGGTGCTTTGCCTGCCGCTGTGTTTGTTCTTCACGTTCCGGGCTCGGAGCCGGCCTCGCAAGCTTCTGTGGGCGGCGGGCACGCTGATCATGGCTTATGGGGTCTTTCTCACGGCATCGCGCGCTGGTTTCCTGGC
>JASHTR010000601.1 GCA_030040455.1 Terriglobia bacterium
CTTCATCTATACCATCGTTGTTCTGCCGATGGGCCATTTTTCAGCGGTCGCGGGCGGACTGGCTTTGGGAGTGATGCTGATTCCCATCGTCGTGCGGAGCACCGAAGAATTCATTCGCGCCGTCCCTCACCCTTTGATCGAGGGCGCGCTGGCCCTGGGCGCCAGCAGGTGGAGAGGCGTCGCGACGGTGGTTTTTCCCGCAGCCTTCCGGGGCATCGTCACCGGAGTGCTCATCAGCATCGCGCGCGTGGCCGGCGAAACAGCTCCCTTGCTCTTCACCAGCTTCAACAACCGCTACTGGGCCCAAGGCTGGGAGCAGCCGATCTCCTCACTCCCGGTGATGATTTATAACTACGCCATTTCTCCTTACAAGAGCTGGCATCAGCAGGCCTGGGCGGCCGGGTTTGTCTTGCTGGCGCTCGTGCTCCTTGTTAACATTGGGGCACATGTGATACTTTCGCGCCAGCAAATGGTGCGTCGAGGGTAATTCATGGGTGTTCCGGCGATGCATATGGAAACAGTCAAACGGGCGGAATCATTGGGAAGTAATCTGCGGACCATTCGCTCCAAGATTCAGGTTTCTTGCCTGAACTTTTACTATGGCCCCGTCCAGGCCTTACACGAGATTTCGCTCGAAATTGCCCCAAACCAGATTACGGCGTTGATCGGCCCTTCCGGCTGTGGAAAGTCCACGTTCCTGCGTACTCTGAATCGAATGTCGGAGACGGTCCGCAATACGCGGGCGGAGGGCGGAATTCTTCTCGACGGTGAAGATATTTTCTCAATGGATCTGGTCACGCTGCGGCGGCGGGTCGGAATGGTTTTCCAGAAGCCCAACCCTTTTCCCAAGACGGTTTTCGACAATGTGGCTTACGGCCTGCGCGTGAATCATGGAAGTCGAGGCGGCGCTCTCGCGGATGCGGTTGAGGCAAGCCTTCGGCGGGCAGCGCTGTGGGATGAGGTGAAGGATAAGCTCTACAAGTCGGCCTACGCTCTTTCCGGCGGCCAGCAGCAACGCCTTTGTATTGCCCGCGCCCTGGCGGTCAATCCGGAGGTGCTGCTTCTCGATGAGCCTTGCTCGGCGCTCGATCCCGTCGCAACGGCCAAAATCGAGGAGCTCTTGTTCGGGCTCGAAGCGAACTGCACCATCGTGATCGTGACCCATAATATGCAGCAGGCGGCCCGGGTTTCAAAGTACACCGGTTTTTTTCTTCTGGGCCGGCTCATGGAATTCAACGAAACGGACATTCTCTTCAAGAAGCCATCGCGGAAGGAGACGGAGGATTACATCACGGGCCGTTTCGGGTAGAGCCCCGGACTGAAATGGGGAAGGGTGGTGCGCCGGGCGGTCTTTCACCGCAACCCAACCCCGGCCCCGTCGTTCCTGTGAAAGCGGGAATTCAGGGGATTGGACCCCTCGCTGAGGTGGCGAGGGGTGACGAAAAAACTAAGGAGAGGAACAGTGCGGCATTTTGAAGAGCGCTTGGACGAGTTGCGCAGCCGGCTCCTGGAGATGAGCGGGCTCGTGGAATTTGCAATCTATCGAAGCGTGCACGCGGTTGTGGACAAAGACGAAGACCTTGCCCGCCAGGTCTTGGAGAATGAAGCACAGGTCAACCAGTTGGAGATCGAGATTGACGACATGGCCGTGCGCTTGCTCGCCCTCGAACAGCCGGTGGCTATCGATCTCCGCCTGATCACCGCCGCCATCAAGATCAACAACGATCTCGAGCGGATGGGAGACCTTGCCGTCAGCATCGCCGAACGGGCCCTCAGCCTCATGCATGAACCAGTCGTCAACGCCCAGATTGATATTCCCTATATGGCCCGGTTGGTTGAATCGATGGTGCGGAAATCTCTGGATTCTTTCGTCAAGCGGGATTCAGAACTCGCCCGCAACGTGCTCTTTTCCGATGACGCGGTGGATAGTCTCCGAAATGGAATCTACAAGGAGATGGTCCGCTTTATGGAGGAAAACCCGCGCTCGATTCCTCCGGCCCTGAACCTGATCTTTGTCGCTCGTAGTCTCGAGCGCATTGCAGACCACGCAACGAATATTGCCGAAGACGTCCTTTTCCTTGTTGACGGGGTCGACGTCCGGCACCACGCCGAAGCCCATCACTAAAACACAGTGAAAAGTGGCAAGTGACGAGTGACGAGCAAAGAATTGCTTCCGGCGCTTTCACTGCTTTTTCTCGTCACTCGTCAGTTTTCACTCATCAATGGTGTTGAGATTCCTCACTCCGCTCGGTATGGCACGGTTTTCAACCTTCAACTTTGAGCTTTCAGCTCGTCTTTGCGCCTTCACTGAAGACGCGATCCCGGCAAAGGCTCATCGCCGGATCGCTCGTCCAGCGGTTTGCGTCCGGAAAACCCTTCGTCCATTCCGTGCCAGTACTCAATCCGTTTTTCACCCAGTTTCCAGCAGAGGTAAACTTCCCTGCCATCCCGCAGCGTAGGAAAATCCACCAGACCCTCGTCCACGTCCTTCACGACGCATCCCGTCTCCTGGATTTCGCCCACCACTTCTTCAAGCCTCGCCATGGATTGTTCACGCTCGCTCTTTTTTCGGACGAGCTCCTGATAAGGAGGAATAGACCCTCCCAGCATCATCACCCGCGCGGCAGCCTGCGCAAGGTCCTGCTCCAGGCTGTCCAGGGACTTCTTCTGCTCGCGGGCTCGGGCAAGGGACTTACCGATCATCGGCAGAAGCTCCTCGGCCTCCCGGCGATTGAAATATCGTTCTGCC
>JASHTR010000602.1 GCA_030040455.1 Terriglobia bacterium
CGATAGCGATTTACGAATTCACTTTGCAGGGAGGGTCTGATGTTGTTTGACGATGAAAAAGAGCCCAAAGACGAGCAAGAGGATTATTCCGAGGAGATTTCCTCTGACTTTGATGAGGAGGAAGAGGATGATGCGGGGGAGCTAGAGGACGAAGAAGGAACAGAGGAATTGGAAGAAACGTCCTTTGAAATCAAGAGCGAAGAAACGATTGTGGCGCCCCCGGAAGAAGTGGAAGCGAGCAAGCCCGTCGCGAAGCCATCCATGCAACCAAAGCCCGTCAAGAGAGCTGCCCGCCCGGCGGCAAAGGGTGGAAGAACGGTCAAAGCCAAGAAAGAGCGGAAGCCGGCTAAGGCGAAGAAGGCCAGCGTGAGGTCAGCACCCGCGCGAGCAACCCGGCGCAAGGCTGCTCCAAAGAAGAAAGCAAAGGTATCAAGGCCGAGGAGCAAAAAGCGCCGGCGCTAGCATTGTGTTGTCCTGTTTCTCCGTTCAAGGCTGGGACGAAGGGGTGTATTTGCGAGGTACGCCGAGGGCGTGCCTCGTAATGGGGGGATTGTGTTTTCGGTCGACGGCCTTGCAAGCTTGCGCAGGAGCGTAGATTAACGTGAAGACGTATTCTGCGGCAGGCGTAACGGCTGAAAGACCGTGTACCTCGGTTCAACGTCTGGCGGCTAGGGCGTTCGTCCGTCCAATGCAGGGGGGATCAAAACCCTGCCTTTTTCTCTGCGACGACGGCAGGTATTATGTGGTTAAGTCACGGTCGAACCCCCAGCATGTCCGCGTTCTGGCCAATGAGATGCTTGCCGCGCGGGTGGCGCAATTAATTGGCTTACCGGTGGCTGAGCCAGCTTTCGTGGAAATTACGAATGAGTGGGAGCCAAGGGCAGAGGCAGGAGGGGTGGGCGTGAAAGGAGCCGGCTTCGCAGCCGGCTTGCATTTTGGCTCACGCTACCCGGGCAACCCCGAAGACACCCTGGTTACCGATATTCTTCCCGATCCCCTTTTGCGTCGGGTCAGAAACTTTCGGGAAGCTTTCTGGGGGGCTTTCCTTTTCGATAAGTGGACCTGCAACTGTGACGTCCGTCAGTTTGTCTTCTACCATTCAGCGATGGAGAAGGGAAGTCCGTATTCCGCCTGCCTGATTGATAATGGATTCTGCTTCAACGACGGGGACTGGAGCTTCCCTGATGCCATCCTCCTGAATTTTTATTCCCGCCGCTGGGTGTACGAAGGGGTGTGTGGCCTCCAGTCCTTCGAGCCGTTCCTGACTCGAATTGAGAATTTACGCTCCTCAGAGGTGGATGCATGCCTGCAGGGCATTCCGCCGGAATGGTGCGGTAGTGAGCCCGGCGAACTCAGCCGCCTCGCTGAGGCGCTTTATGCCAGGCGGCAGGGATTGAGCCAAGCCATCATCGACGTCAAAAACAGCGCGCAAAGACCTTTTCCGAACTGGCGGTGAGCAGAGTGTTTCATGATGAGCGCGAATCTGCTTAAGCAATGCTCGCTTTTCGTGGTTCGCTACGTTCCCAACATTGTGCGGAGCGAGGGATTGAACGTTGGAGTGTTGCTGTACTGCCCGGAGGAAAGATACCTGGGCTGCCTCTTTGCCGGCAATTTTCGCCGCCTCCGGCGGCTTGACGCTCATGCCGACCTTTCCTTGCTGAGCAAGCTTCAGCAGGATTTCGAAAGGCAGATTGACGAGCATGAAGCCGATTTGGAAGATTATTTGCGCGATCTCACGGGTTCGCTCTCCAATATGATCCAACTGGAAGGCCCGCGCGGCTGCCTGCTGGAAGACCCACCCTCTGAAATTCATGACGTCTATGAGCGCTACGTTGGGATTGGGAAAGCGAAAGCGGCAAACGAGAATACGCGGCTGTGGATCAAGCAGCGGCTGGCCGGGGCGTTTGTGCGAGCCGGTGTGTGGGACCGGCTGGAGAAGAAGATTCCGGCATCCCGGTGGACGCAGCCGGGCGACCCGTTTATGTTTGATTACGGTTATCAGCCCAACGGCGCTCTCAAGCTGATTCACGCACTATCCCTCGAGCGTGACACGCAACTGGCCAAGACGTTAGCTTACACACTCGATTGCGTTCGCAGGGTTGATTCCGCCTATTTGACGGCGGTTGTAGGAGGCTTGCCGAAAGCCGAAGACCCGGTTGCCGAGGCGACACACAACATCCTCAAGGAAGCAGGAATCTCTATTCTGCCACTCTCTGAGATCAACGCGCTGGCCGCAGCCGTCCGGATGGAGTTGCATCATGGAACTTTATAAGAGCGTATACCAGATTCAGTCCTTGTACGGCGGGCGAAATCTCTTCCAGTATTTCTTTAACGGCGACCAGCGCGTGCTTCTGGATACCGGTATCGCGGAGACGCCGGAAAAAGCGATATTTCCTTACCTCGATCGTCTCCAAGTCAGGCCCGAGCAGTTGACACTGGCCATCACCACCCATGCCGATTTGGACCACCAAGGCGGCAACGACGCCATCAAGCGCTTCGCTCCGGGGGCCTCGCTTGCTTGCGGTGACGAAGACCGCGATCTGGTGGAAAGCCCCTCCGCTCTTTACAGCCGCCGCTACAACTTTCTTAAGGCGGAAAACGATATTGCGCTCGATCCCGTTCCCTCTCCGGATGCGGGAAAGCCACGCCCCATGGACCTCACGTTCTCCGGGGGCGAGATTATCCGCCTGGGTGATGAGTGGCGGCTTGAAGTTCTTTGTGTGCCGGGTCATTCGCGCGGCCATCTCGCGTTTTACGATGCCCGGCATAAGACGGCCTTCGTTGGTGACGCGATCCACGGCCGTGGCTGCCCCAAGGCGACCGGCGAGATGGCGATTCCGGTGACGTATTATCATGTGGACGTCTACCTTTCCACGCTTCGCTACTTTGAAAATCTTTCCATCGAGACGCTTTATTCGGGGCACTGGCCGGTGATGCGCGGGGAAGAGATTTATGATTTCATTGCCGAGTCGCGTGCGACGGTGGAGCTTTTTGACCGGGTGATTCTTGCAAGCCTGGAGAGAAGTCCGCTGAGTCTCCGTGAGCTGATTGATGCCGTAGCCAACGCGGTCGGCGAGTGGCCCAAAGATACGTGGCGACTGGCGATGTTTCCGGTGAAAGGGCATCTGGATCGCCTTGAGACCCAGGGCAAGATTCGCCGCGTAAGTGGCGCTCATCCGCTGCGGTGGGAAAGAACCGCGGCGTAGCCGGTTAAGGAGGGAATCAGCCAACCGTCTGCCACCAAATTTTTTCAGAGGACGGCATCCTTTATACCACGATTGCCATCGAGGTAAGTGGAAGGGAGGAGAAGGATGACCGAACAGCGGTTGTTGCAACTAACACAGGATCTTGAAAGACTGGGTGCTGAAGAATGCTATTACGCGCTGCAGCCTTCTCGCGCGGCTCTCGAGAGTTTCCTGGAGAGGCAGCGGGAAGTGGTCATTACCGCAGACAAGCTCATGAAAGAGTTGGCCGGCAAGATTCGATTTAATCCGCAGCGGCTGATGGGAATTGATTAT
>JASHTR010000603.1 GCA_030040455.1 Terriglobia bacterium
ATGGGTGAACCTAATTCGCAAGCAATAATACGTTAGCGTATTTAAGAAATGCACAACTAAGGATACTTACGCGGCCTGCTGCCTGCTCGACGAGCGGAGTCGTCATCAGCCTCGACTTCCGAGACGTCAGCTTCTTCGCCCTCTGGAGGCACTGCCGGCCTGGGCCCATCACCGTCGCTATCCGGAAGTTTGTTAACTGCAGGGCGGGCCACCGCTCCTTTTCCCAGCAGTGCAGGCCGTTGCTGGACGACAGTGGTGGGTCCTAGTGCGGCCAATGCTTGGCTCACGGTGTCAAAGCCTTTTTGAAGCGTCTCGCCTCCTCCCTTGAACCGAAGGATGACTACCGTCATCTCCTCTTGCTCATTGCTGAGTTGTGGGACTCTGGTCTTACCGTCTCGTGCCATGTGGTTCCTCCTCCTCGCAGGCGTGCACTTTTCCTGCGGGCCTGTTAGTGCAGGCTTGCTAGATACCGTCGATTATAGCGGAACTCGAGAATTAGATTGAAGTTGGATAAACCAAATCCACGGCGGAACAGCGAGTAGCCCGGCACTACCGACTCATGGCTTCAAGACGCGCAACCTTGCGGTTTGGTAGCTCACGGAGCTCGTGCCCACCATGACGTCGAACATCCCCGGCTCAACCACTCGCTCCATCGCTTCGTTCAGGAAAGAGAGCTCCTGAAAGGCGAGGGTGAACCGCACCGTCTTCGTCTCTCCCGGCTTGAGTGTGATCCTTTCAAACCCTTTCAGCTCTTTCACGGGTCGGGTGACGGTGCTCGCTTCATCGCGGATATAAAGCTCGGCGACTTCACTGCCCACCACCGGCCCCGTATTCTTCACGTCAACGCTGATCTCGGTCTCTCCCTGCGGGCCGATGGCGGCGGGCGATAGTTTCAAGTTGCTGTATTCGAACGTGGTATAGCTTAAACCGTGGCCGAAGGGAAAGAGCGGTCCGGGTTCCGTGAAGAGGTAGCCTCGCCGCGCGGAGGGCTTGTAGTTATAGAAAGCGGGAAGCCCGCCCGCCGAGCGCGGGATGGTGATGGGGAGTTTTCCACTGGGGTTGTAATCGCCAAAAATCACATCCGCCACCGCATCACCGGTCCGCTCCCCCAGATACCAGCCTTCAAGGATTGCGGGGATGCGTGCGGCGATATAGTTGATTGAAAGCGGTCGGCCATTGATGAGGAACACGATAACCGGCTTTCCCGTGGCCTCCACGGCCTTCACCAGATCAAGCTGCTGGCCAATGAGATCAAGGCTGTCACGGTCTCCAAAGTGTGTTTTTGCCCCCTCTTCGCGCGACGTCTGCTCGTTGCCGCCGATGGCCACCAACGCCACGTCAGATTCTCGCGCCGCCTGAACGGCTTCCTTGATTTCGCGTTCGTCGTCGACGGGCGAGGGGAGCACGACCTCGTTTGCTTCCCAGCCAAGCGGATTTTCCGTAATTTTGCATCCTTCCGCGTAGTTCACTTTCACATCCCGGCCAACTTTATTCTTGATGCCTTCCAGGATGCTCACGGTTTGAGAAGGCTCGCCGCTGTATTCGCCGAGGATGCAGACGCCGGCATTGGGACCGATTACGGCCATGGATCGGATCTTGTTCCTATTGAGAGGCAAGAGGTTGTTCTCGTTTTTGAGCAGGATGATGGCCTCGTGCGCTGCCTCCAGGGCGAGCTTTCGGTGGTCCGCGCTGCCGGAGACGCGAACTGCATAATCGGGATCAACAAACGGATTCTCAAAAAGGCCAAGCGAGAACTTGGCCTTCAGGATGCGAGCAACAGCCCGATCGAGAAGCGCTTCCGCCACCAAGCCGATGCGGACCTGATTGGCCAGCGTCTTATAGCAGTCACCGTTGGGAAGCTCGATATCGACGCCCGCTTCGAGAGCCCGCTGCGCCGCTTCCTCCGGAGTTTGAGCGACGTGATGAAGCGTCATGAGCTGACGCACCCCATCGTAATCAGAAACCACATAACCCGGAAAGTTCCACTCCTCGCGGAGTATCCGTCCAAGCAGCCACTTGTTTCCGTGGGAGGGGATTCCATCGATTTCGTTGTAGGATGCCATCACGCTCATCGCGCCCGCATGCCTGATGGCGGCCTCGAAAGGCGGCAAGAAGACTTCACGGATTACCCGTTCCGAATAGTTTCCCGGCGCGCAGTTCTCGCCTCCTTCCGGCTGCGAGTGCACGGCAAAGTGCTTGGCCGTGGCCATCACGCGATCCGCGCCAATTCCGGGGCCCGATCCCTGGAAACCTCGGATGCATGCCTCGCCCATGCGCGCATTATGATAAGGGTCCTCGCCCCACGTCTCCTCGGTACGGCCCCAGCGCGGATCGCGAGCCGGGCCCAGCACGGGGGCCAGCACCTGCTGCGCGCCTCGCGCCCTAACCTCCGCCGCGACCGCACTAAAAACGTCCTCCACCAGTTTTACGTCCCACGTGCTTGAAAGCGCAAGAGCTTGCGGGAAGCTTGTGGCCCCTTTTGCCATCATGCCGTGCAGCGCTTCTTCGTGGATGATCGCGGGAATACCCAGCCGGGTCTTTTCCGTCAGATATTTTTGAATGGCGTTCGAGAACCCGGCGTTTTTGCTTGGGTCTTTGCCGAAGCTCGCGCGGCTGATCTGGCCGATGCCGCTCCCGAGCAGGGGTGCGGCCTTTTCCGGGAGAAAGTCGCCTTTGGCGTCGAGGATGCTTCCTTCGCGCTCAGGCCAGATGGACAGGGTCTGAGCCACCTTCTCTTCCAGATTCATGCGGCTGAGCAGGTCTGCTACGCGCTGCTCCACCGGCAACTGCGAATTGCGGTAAGGCGGCGGGGCGCCGCCCTTTTTGGCGTCTGAGGCCAATGCTGCGCCGGCCCTCGCGGGCTTCTTCCAGGCGAAAAGCTGCCCCATGAATGAAGTCGCTGCCGCCGTCAGAAAATTTCTTCGTGAAGCCATGGTCTCTTTCTTACGGGCATTTCGATATATGCTTCCAAAGCCCGTCCCATCCATAAAAGCAAAGAGGCATTGGAGCATTGCGACCGATTACTGTCAAGGAAGGTACAACGCTATGCCTTGGTTTTGGGCTCGTGGAGCATTGGCTTTATCCCTGAACTTACCAGCTTGCGTGGCTGATTTTCGGACTTGACCTGCGGTTTCGCCGCTCCCCGAACCTGAGAAGGCGTGAAAAAATCAACACCCTCTCGCAAAGACGCCAAGACAAGTTGAAAGTTTAGAGTCGAAAGTTTATAAGGAGAAGCTCTTTAACTTTTGACTTTTGACTTTCAACTTTTTTTGCGCCTTTGCGTGATGCCTTTTGCTTGTCTCCGACAAACGATTATAATTTCACTCAGCCCATTCAGGAGGAAATCTGTCTTATGGCCGTACCTGTTCTGCTGCCGACCACGGCTCGCGATGAATCGTTTGCGGGCCTTACCTATCACGTCCAGGGCGAACTCGTGCCCGCGCTCAGCATTGAGCTTGGCGCCGCGCCCGTCTATTTTGAGCACCACGTGCTGCTGTGGAAGGATCCGCAGGTCGAAGTGGGGATTAAAGCCATCAAGGGAGCGTTTAAGCGCATGGTGGCGGGAATGCCGGTATTTCTGACGGAAGCGCGAGGGCCGGGCCGGATTGCCTTCAGCCGCGACGGTGTCGGACACGTCTTTGCCGTCCATCTTACGCAAGGGCAGTCGCTCGACGTGCGCGAGCACCAGTTCCTCGCGGCCACAGAAAGCCTGGAATACGGCTTCGCTCGCATTAAGGGTGTGAGCAACATCCTTTTTGGAGGCACAGGATTTTTTATCGATCATTTTACCTGCCGCGACTCGCAAGGCATCGTCTGGCTGCACGGCTACGGCAACGTTTTTGAAATAACACTTGCCGACGGAGAGCAGATTGACATTGAGCCGGGTGGCTGGCTCCATAAGGACCCGAGCGTCAGCATGGAGACGATGTTCCAGCGCCTCTCCGCAGGAGTATTTGCCAGCGCCGGACAGATTTCATGGAACCGCTTCACCGGTCCGGGACGCGTGGGGCTTCAGTCCATGTACGTCCATCTACCCACCAAGGAGTAAATCATTCAAGTCGTGATCTTGAAGGTGTAGGCGTAATCGCAGGGCTTTTTAGCCGGCTTCTGGATGGCCAGGGCATTAGCCTCCTGTCGCCATTTCAGCTTTTCATCGCTTCCAAGCAGCTTCACGCTGGAAATTTGCTTTAGTCCATAAGGAGCATGCGCGCCCAGTGCTTCGATTCTTATTTCCTGGGTGGGCCAGCCGAGCAGGATAGCGTAGACCGCGTGATTCCCGGCCGTAAACCGAACGTCCTCGGCGGTAAAAGTTACATTTTCCTTTTCACCGAACGACCCGGAATTGAGTCGGTTTGGTCCCTCGCCGTAGAGCTGCCACGGCCGCGTTCCGAAAATGGCTTCGCGGTTCACGTCCATCCAACGGCCGATATTGCGGAACAACATTACAGCCTCCTCCGGAATCGTTCCATCGGGCTTGGGACCGACGTTGAGAAGAAGGTTCCCATTTTTGCTCACAATATCGACCAATTCATGGACGATTCCCGAGGGCGGCTTGTAGCTGTCATCCTGGATATAGCCCCAGGATTTCCAACTGACGGAAGTGTCTGTCTGCCAATGCAGCTCGCGGATCTTGCCCTCGATGCCACGCTCAATATCGAGCACCGCAGCATGCTCAGGGTACGCCTTGCTCTTGTAGGTTAGCGCCACTTCTTTTCCCCAATGATCCGAGGCGTTGTAAAAATAGGCCAGGAACTGGCGTCGGTAAGGCTCAAACTCCGGCGCACCCATCGCCCAGTCAAAATAGAAATAATCCGGCCGATAGAGATCAACCATCTCAGCGCAGCGTGAATACCAATCCTCCAGAAAGCCCTGCGATGCAGTCTGGCGGAGCTCGCCCGGCGTGGTGCTGACGAGGGGAGTGGGAGCATGAGCTTTTCCATAAAGGCCGGAGTAGCGGGGGTTGTCCGTGTCAAAGTCCTTTTCAAAGGTATAGTAGGACCAGTTAAAGCCGCGGTGAGAGGAAATGCCCAGCTTGAGCCCCTGGTTGCGAATCTCCCTCGCCAGCTCGCCCACCACGTCGCGACGTGGCCCCATCCGGACCGCGGTCCACCTTGTGAGATGCGAGTCGTACATGGGAAATCCGTCGTGGTGCTCGCCTACGGGCGTGATGTACCGCGCCCCCGCCTTCCTGAACAGGTCCACCCACTCCTCCGGCTTCCACCGCGCGGCGGTGAAGAGAGGAATAAAATCCTTGTATCCGAACATCGATTGCGGTCCCCAATGCTCCTGATGCCACTTGAACACAGGGCTCTGGCGGACGTACATGTCGCGTGGATACCATTCGCTCGAGTAAGCCGGGACAGAGTAGACGCCCCAATGGAGGAAAACGCCGAACTTTGCATCACGATACCATTGCGGGATGCTGTACTGAGAAAGCGAATCCCACGTGGCCGCGAATTTCCCTGGAAAGGGAGCGGTAACTGACCGTCCGAGCCGAAAAGTGAGCGGCTGAACGGCGAGTGTAGCACTCGCCAGCGAAGCTTTCTGCATGAATTCCCTTCTCGAGTAAAATGGCTTCATCGCAATTCTCCTATGGTGCTCAGAAGACGTCGGTAGCAGAGTTTCCCTCATTTCGACACGCTACATTAATTAACCCGAGGCGTAGCGGCGGATGGCTTCCGCAACGCCGCCCTCGTCATTGGAGAGCGTCACCGCCCAACCGTCCGGAACAGGGTCGAGGTTATGGTTGGCCATCAGGACAGGGTGACCGGCGAATTGAAGCATTTCGAGGTCATTCAGGTTGTCACCGATCGCCATGATCTCTTGCGGGCGGATGTTCGCGCGACGCGCCCAGTAAGCAAGCGCGCTGCCTTTGGAGCACCCCCGATTCATAACGTCCAGCAAAGAAAAGTTCCGTGCCAGGTACTTCGTCCAGGTGAGATGACAAAAGGGTCTGGCAGCCGCCGCTTCAAGAACTTCCCCAATGGGCTCGATCTCCTCCAGCGGCCCGCCGAACATGACTTGGAGCGGATCGATGGTGATGGCTCGGGCAAGGTCCGCCGTCTGGAGAACGCAATCGAGGCTATTCCGTGTGTACCATCCCAGCGGCCCGACAGGCACCGCCTCATTGGACATCAGCAGTTGCCCTCGCCCCGGCTGGTCAAAAATGACCACCGCGTAGCCGCGATATCTATCGGCGGCCTCAACCACTTGCTGCGCCACGCGCTGGTTGAGAAGATTGCGGTAGTACACTTCTCCCGCAACGCTCCCAATGCGCGCGCCATTCGAGGAAATCACGATAGCGGCATTGGCAAACTGCCCGACGAAGGACCGGGCAGAATAAAAACGCCTTCCCGTCACAATAACGATCTCAAGTCCACGCGCCGCAGCCTCCTGGATCGCCTCGCGATTGGCAGGCGGAATTTCGCCTTGATTGTTAAGAAGCGTTCCGTCCAGATCAATAGCAATAAGACGGATCGGCATAAAGCACCTATCCTCCCAGAATCCGGTGATATTGCTCGTCGAAAAAATTATCGGTCATCCCGGCGATATAATCACAAACCACACGCGCATTCGGCTCCTGCTCCATTTTGGCAAAATAGGATGCAGGAAGCGCGTGTGGATGACGCAGGTAATGGTTGAAAAGCTGTTCCAGCCGGCGCGCAATGCCTTTGCGCTCGCTTCCGACTTTGGGATGAGCGTAGAGACAGGCGTGGAGGAACTGCTTGAGCTTACGGTTTTCCTCCGTCAAGGACGGGCCAAGCCCTACCAGACGAGAGGGTAATCTGCGCACTCCTTCTACGGATCGCACGCGTGCCTTGCGAAGACGGCGGCGAGTGGTGACAATGAGGTCCGTCACGAGGGCGTCCACCAGCCGCCGCAGAGTCTCGTTGAACAGAAGCTTTTCAGGGACGTCAGGATGCCTTTTCGCTATGGGACGATAGAGAGCGTCGAAAAGGGGGACGCGCGCGCGGATGGTCGACAGCGGAAGCAGGCGCGATTCATAGCCGTCGTCAAGGTCAGCGCAGTTGTAGGCGATCTCGTCCGCGAAATCGATCAACTGCGCCTCGAGAGGCGGGCGCTGGTCGAGGAGATACTCCTCAAGCTCTGGATAAAGCTTCGGGTCATAGTCGCGGGAGTGCTTTACGATTCCTTCACGGACTTCGAATGTTAAATTCAGGCCGGGAAAACCGGCGTACTTTTTTTCGAACTGGTCCACGATGCGCAGGGCGTGAAGATTGTGCTCGAACCGGTCCCCGTGCCCGTCCATCAAGCGGTTCAAAGTTTCCTCGCCCGCATGGCCGAAGGGCGGGTGGCCCACGTCGTGGACCAGCGCCAGTGCCTCCACGAGGTCCCGGTTCAGTCCCAGGGAGCGCGCGACCGTGCGGCTGATTTGCGCCACTTCCAGGGTATGCGTCAAGCGAGTCCTGAAGTGGTCGGAGTAACGACGCGTAAAAACCTGGGTTTTATTCTCAAGCCGGCGAAACGCCCGCGAGTGAATGATCCGGTCCCGGTCACGCTCAAAGTCATTGCGGTAAGGGTGCGGAGGCTCGGAATAGCGCCGCCCCCGCGATCTCCCGGTCGGCATCGCGTAACGGGCCAGCTTTTCTCCCCCCGCGGTTTGCATCGATCGCCTCGAGCCCTCCCAAACCAAAACTCCTCTCGGACTATAGCATAGCGGCGGCGGGGATTCCTGGCCTTCAACATTTTCTCTAGAGTCCTTCAAAAACTCTGCCGATAACCCTCTAGAGCGCCAAGAGAGGTCGCTGAAAAGCATTTCGGAACCCTGTCATTCCGAGAACCCGCAGACGGTCCCGAGATTGCGGTAAGGAGGAATCTCGCCCTGTTTCGACGGCGAAATTCCTCTTCCTCGCTCGGAATCACTGCCTGCTGGAGCAATCGGCAACCCCTTAAGGCCAGATGACTCATGAAGATACTAGTCGCCGAGGACGATCCTATCTCCCAGCGCATGTTAGCAGTGATGTGCGGCGCCTGGGGTTTCGAAGTCATTCTCGCGGGCGACGGCTTTGAAGCCGTCAAGGCGCTCGAAGACGAGGATGCTCCAAATCTGATCCTTTTGGACTGGATGATGCCCGGGATGGACGG
>JASHTR010000604.1 GCA_030040455.1 Terriglobia bacterium
CGCCGCAGGCCCGCTTTCTCCCCTTCAGGTTGATGTGCCTTCCGAAGTTCCGGCTGGCGCTTCGCTTCGAGTCACACTGCAAAACGCGGGTCCTTTGCCCGATGGAACGTTCCGGGTTGTCCGGTTGGAATTAAATACGCCGCAGGGCCAGCCATACCCGCTTTACGCGCGAAACCTGCTTCTAAGATCCACTCCGGATTCAGAGCTCATTCCACTCGCTCACAACGATCCACCCGGAAAATGGATGCTGAAGGCGCGCGACGTGATGACCGGAGTCGTGATCGAGAAGCCGTTTACAGTTTCGAGCTAACGCAGGTTTGGGACTTCACCGGGTGCTGGTTGTGAACGGCGCTGAGGGCTGGCTTTCGTTGTGTGCTCGATCGAGAGCGGTGACCCAATACTCGTATTCAGTGCCCCGCCTTATTTCGACGTCCTGAAAAACGGGCGTGGGAAGCAACTGAGGATTCATGCGTCGGGCAGGCCCTCCTGCCTGGCGCCGGTAAACGTTGTACCCCGCAAGATCGGGATCAGGGTCCGGTTTCCAGATCAATTGGACAGCCTTTCCCGTGTAGACGGCGGTCAAGCCCTCGGGAGGAGGAGGAGGAAAGATATCGTGAGGCGTCACCTCCGCGACGGACGAATCTGCCGTCTCGGCAGTGTATCCATCTTCGGCAAAAACGGCGCGAACCCTATAGTGGTAAGTCTGGCCGAACTGGAAGTGAGGATCGAGGTATCGAGTTGACCTGGTTTCAGCAACAAACGCAAACAAGCCAAGCTTTTCTCCGCGATAAACGCGGTATCCGGTTAAGGTGGGAAGAGGGCTGCCACCCGGACTCTCACCGGGTGCCCTCCATTGTAGCTCCAAGGCGCTCGGCAATTGCCGGACGCTAGGGCTCTCCACCGGAGAAGGGACGTTTAATAGCATGGTCCGCGCGACGTTCGAAGGCTCGCTCTCGCGTGGTCTTCCGCCAAAACCCCTGGTCAACGTCACCACCGCGAAAGAGACAACGCTGCCCACGGAGGCAGCGAATGACGCGCCAGCCAGCCTCTCTTTATAGACGAATTCAGGACCCTGGGCGAGCCGGGAGACTTCTTGCGCTCCAAAGTGAACCCACGGCTTCGCCGCCCCGATCGCCGTAGGGGGAGCCTGGCCGGGTGGCGTCACCTGACGGAAAATCTCGATTTCGATCGGTTTAGTTAGTCCCTTGCCATCCGTCGCTCGCACGGGAATCGTGAAGCTGAGCGCAAGCGTTCTCCCCACTTGCTCCACGGCGAGATTGTTGACTTTCACCGGCCGCTCGACGCGCGGCGGTCGCGGCGGGGCTTCAGTGGCGCAACTTGCCAGGAAAGAGCAAAGTGCCGCGATGAGGATGATTCGGAGAGCGGCGAAGCGGGACAGCGCAGACTTCGTGCTTCTCGAAGTCTGCGGCTTTTTTACAGGAATTGACGAGCAAGCCGCAGGGTTTCCAGACATCACAAAATATAGCGGCTCAGGTCCTGGTTCTTGACGATATCCGCCAGTTGTTCCTGAACGTAGGGGACGTCGATGCGGACGGTTTTCTTCTTCAGGTCCGGGCCCTCAAAGGAAATCTCATCCAGCAGTTTTTCCATGATGGTGTGCAATCGGCGGGCGCCGATGTTTTCCGCCTGCTCATTCACCAGGGCCGCGTAGCGGGCAATTTCCTCGAGCGAGTCATCCGTAAAACTCAGTTTGATGCCTTCCGTCTCGAGGAGCGCGGTGTATTGCTTCACCAGCGCGCTCTTGGGTTCTTTGAGAATACGGATGAAATCCTCAACACTGAGCGAGCTCAACTCCACACGGATCGGGAAACGCCCTTGAAGCTCCGGGATGAGGTCCGAAGGCTTGCTCACATGGAAGGCGCCAGCGGCGATGAAGAGGATATGATCCGTCCTCACCATGCCGTAGCGGGTGTTGACGGTGGTGCCCTCAACGATGGGCAGAATGTCCCTCTGCACGCCCTCGCGGCTCACGTCCGGGCCGTGACCGCGCTCGCGTCCGGCAATCTTGTCGATTTCATCGAGAAAGATGATGCCCGCCTGCTCGGCGCGCTCAACGGCCGTGCGCGTGACCTGATCCATATCAATCAGCCGGTTTTCCTCTTCCTGGATCAGGTAATCCATCGCCTCGGTCACCCGCATCCGCCGCTTTTTGGAGCGCTGGCCGAACAACCCGGGAAGGATGTCCTTAACATTGATGTCCATCTCCTCGACTCCCTGCGAGGAGACAATCTCGAAGGCCGGGAAGCTACGCTCGCGCACGTCCACTTCCACTTGCCGCTCGTCGAGCTTTCCGTCCCGAAGCTGTGCGCGCAATTTTTCACGAGTTCGCTGCTGCTGCTCCCGTTGGCGCTCCATCTCTTCAGGGGAGGTTTTATCCGTGTGCTGCGGCACGAGGGGAGGCAGCAGGAGATCCAGCAGGCGCTCTTCCGCGTTTTGTTCGGCCTTCTCGGCCACTTCATTCACCTTCTCCTCGCGCACCATGTCAATCGAAATCTCAACCAGGTCGCGGATCATCGACTCCACGTCGCGGCCCACGTAGCCGACTTCGGTGAACCGGGAAGCTTCCACCTTGATGAAGGGAGAATTGGTGAGGCGCGCGAGGCGGCGGGCGATCTCCGTTTTGCCCACCCCCGTCGGGCCGATCATGATGATGTTCTTGGGAAGAATTTCCTCCGCCAGGTCTTCGGAGAGTTTCTGCCGTCGCAGCCGGTTTCGCAAGGCGACGGCCACCGAGCGCTTAGCGTCCGCCTGGCCTACGACATACTTATCCAACTCCGCAACAATCTGTCGCGGCGTCATCTCCTCGAGCGAAGTTGCAGCTTCAATGCTCTCAGGCAAGTAGAAGACCATAGAAGGCAGGTTACAGGTGCTGGGTGTCAGGTTTCAGTCGCCAGCCCTCTGCGGTTAAAACCTCACACCCAGCACCTGAAGCCTGACACCTGTATTATTACAATTCCTCAATCACCAGGTTTTCGTTGGTGAAGATGCAAATCTGGCCCGCAATCCGTAAAGCTTCATCAACAATGGCTTTGGGAGTTAGAGTGGTGTGTCGCGCGAGAGCGCGGGCGGCGGCGAGGGCATAAGGGCCTCCGGAACCGATAGCGACAATGCCATCATCCGGCTCAATCACATCACCATTACCGCTGACCAGATAAGTGTTTTTCTGGTCAGCCACCAGAAGCAACGCTTCAAGATGGCGGAGGGCGCGATCCGTGCGCCATTCCTTCGCCAACTCCACGACGGCACGGCTCAGGTTGCCGTGATACTCCTCAAGCTTCTGCTCGAACCGGGAAAAGAGCGAAAGCGCATCCGCCGTGCTGCCGGCAAATCCCGCCAGCACCTTGTCATTATACAGACGCCGGATTTTGCGCGCGTTCTGCTTGACAACACTCTCTCCCATCGTTACCTGACCGTCGCCACCCAAGGCCAGATGCCCGTCACGGCGAACGCCGAGAATCGTCGTCGACCGCACACGCTGTCGCTCGCTCACACCGCCCCC
>JASHTR010000605.1 GCA_030040455.1 Terriglobia bacterium
GGATTTTGACATCGATCGCTTGACCGCCTTAGCAGCGCCGGCCCGGGTGGTTGCATTGGATAACCTGGATTCAACTCCAAAATAATTTCGCCATCAGGGTGGAATAATGCTGCAAGACTTCTTGATCGAGATGGTCTTGTAAATTCCGGTATCGCAGAAAATGTGAGGTTTCTTGAGGCGGAAAAACACTCTCCGAGAAATTGCATTAGCCGCTGGCGTGAGTCCTTCAACCGTCTCCCGCGCTATAACCGGCAGTGGCGACGTTAGCCCTGAAATTCAAGAGCGTATAAGAAAAGCAGCGTTAAAACTGGGCATTGACCTTAACGAGAAGATTAAAACGCGGATCGTGGCGTTCATCCTCAGCAACCGTGGCGTGTTACATCCCTTTCATTCTCGCATTTTGGTGGGTGCTGAAACTTTTTGTGCTGAGCAAGGCTTTGATCTCTTATTGGTCTTGTCATTCCGATATCAACCCGACATCGATGAGCGAGATCTCCATCTACCGCAGGCCTTGTGGCGACGGAACCTCGCGCGAGGAGCCATCCTGTCGGGAACCAACTCACCCAATCTTCTTGCTTTGCTCGCTCGCAAAGGTATCCCCTTTGCTGTATTGGGAAATAACGTGACAGGGGCGTGGGAGCCCAAAAACTATGACGTGGTGTGGTCTGACGATATACAAGGCGCTTATGAAGTAACCCGGCACTTGCAGTCTCTGGGCCACCGTGACATCTGGTTTGTCGGCAACCAGCAATTCCCCTGGTTTGCAAGGTGCGCGCAAGGGTATCGTCGCGCGATGGAGGAAGCAAACCTCGTTCCTCGTTTCGGCGGGATACGCTCGGAGGACGCGCAGGAAGTCGGATATCTTTCCACGAAATCCATCATAAGCCGTGGCGAATCCGCCAGCGCAATTTTTGCCGGCTCTGATGAAACCGGGCGAGGCGTTTACAAAGCACTTATAGAGTCCGGACAGCGCATTCCCGATGACGTAAGCGTCGCTGGCATGGGGGACGTGGAAGCGACGATTCTGCGCCCTCAACTGACCACGGTTCGAGAATTCCCCGAGCAACTCGGCAAGCACCTGGCCGAAATGGTCATCAATCGCATTGTCTCTCCTCAGATACCTGCGCGCCAGTTCACGATTCCCACGGAAGTTGTCAAGCGTGAATCGTCCGCTTTTTTGCCGGTAGGGACGGAGGGAGCGAAGTAATTTTTCTTTTACAAGGTTGGAGCCGATGAGAGATTCGCTTTCACACGCTTTCCGCGTGGATAACGTGCAGGTGGAGATCTATCCTTCGAAGCTGGCCGCAAGTCTGGCAGCGGCAGCCAAGGCAGCCACCATTCTGACCCCCAAAGACCATGTGCCAGACAGACGATTACGAATTGTGGTAGGCACCGGAAACTCACAAGAGGATTTGGTTAAAGCGCTGGCTCAAAAATCTTCCATCGACTGGAGCCGGGTTGAAGTCTTCCACATGGACGAGTATGTGGGGATGTCTGCAACCCATCCGGCGAGCTTCCGCCGCTGGCTGCGGACCCGTCTCGCCGACCGGGTCCGTCCCTATAAGGTTCACTATTTGAACGGCGATGTTCCCAATTTAGAAGAGGAATGCTGCCGTTACGGAGATCTCCTCCGCTCTGAGCCTATTGATGTGTGCTTTCTGGGATTTGGTGAAAATGGTCACATTGCCTTTAATGATCCCCATAGTGCGGACTTTAATGATCCGCTTGTCGTGAAGCGTGTAACTCTGGATGAAAAATGCCGGCTTCAGCAGGTGGGGGAGGGGCATTTTCCGAATCTTGAGACCGTTCCACAAGAAGCTCTTACCGTGACCTGCCCGTTCTTAACAAGCGCGAGATGCTTGATTTGTTGCGTGCCAGAGCGCCGCAAGGCGGAGGCTGCGCGGGATGCTCTTGAAGGGCCTATCGACCACTCTTGTCCTGCCTCTCTGGTGCGAAAACACCCCCAAGCCTTTGTTTTTCTTGATAACGAATCGGCCTCACTGCTCCCAATCCCGCCGGGGAAGCCGGACACCCCTTAGTCGGGAATGGAACATGAAGATCAGTAAGATCGAGCCATTTATCTTGCATGTCCCGGTCACTCGGGGGGCAATCTCGGACAGCACGCACGACCTCACGCACTGGGGCGCTCCCGGTGTTGTGATCCATACAGATTCGGGCCTCTGCGGGTATGGCTACACGGGGACTCATGCCCACCTTCCGACGGACCGCCTCATTGTTAATTGCATCTCAGAGACGTACGGGCCGCTTTTGGTGGGTGAAGAGCCTCACAATGTCATTGAGCTTTGGGAAAAGCTATTTCATTTTCCACCGGCACAATGGGTAGGAAGGAGCGGGATCACGCAGTTAGCTCTCAGCGCCGTAGATATTGCCCTTTGGGACCTCAAAGCGAAAGCGGCAGGGTTGCCTCTCTGGAAATTTCTAGGAGGAAGCGCAGGCACAAAGATCACTGCCTATAACACGGACGGTGGGTGGCTCAACTGGTCTAGCCAGGAGTTGATCGACAGCATGCGCCGCCAGGTAGAGGAGGGTTATCGCGGCGTCAAGCTCAAGGTCGGCAGCCCTGATGCCTACCGCGATTTAGAGCGAATTGAAGCCGTCCGGAAAACCGTAGGGCCTCGGATCAAACTGATGGTAGACGCCAACGGTCGGTGGGATTTACCGACAGCGATAAGCTTTGGCCAGAAGCTAAGCGATTACGACGTGTTTTGGTTTGAGGAGCCGATCTGGTACGACGACCTTGCAGGCCACGCTGCCCTCGCCCGCGCCGTCAAGACGCCCATCGCTTTGGGCGAGCAGCTTTACGGGCTGGATGACTTTCGAGATTTCATTACGGCAGGAGCCGTCCACTTCGTTCAGCCAGACGCGGTTCGCCTGGCAGGAGTTACCGAGTGGTGGCGGGTTGCGGACCTCGCTCTCGCTCACCACCTCCCCGTTGTCCCCCATATCGGCGATATGATGCAAGTTCACCTGCACCTTGCTATCGCACATCCGGCATGTAAGCTTCTCGAATATATTCCATGGTTAAGGGAATGTTTTGAGGAACCCGCCACGGTCAGGGACGGCTGGTTTATTATTCCCGAAACGCCGGGGGCCGGAACCACGCTTCGTTCAGCAGCCTTGGAACGCTATAACGTCATGTAACCTGGACGGGTAGAATGCCCGGGATAGAGTGGACCTCTTGCGCCTTCCCTGCACCTGACCTGCCCGCTCACCTGGAGCGTATCACCACAGCCAGCTCCGGAGCGCGTCCTCTTTTCAGGGCCGATGGTTGGACGCGGCCTCTCCGCTCCAACGGAACTGCTCTTCCTGCGGGAGACTGAGATGGGAGAGAACGCGGCAGCAAAATTGGGTGGCAAGATCCTCGATGGTCTTTGGGTGATGATAGTAGGCGGGGATTATGGGGAAAATCTCCGCACCCGCCTCATGAGCCTCCAGCATGTTCTGGAGATGAATGCGGCTGAATGGGGTGTCGCGTATCGCCAGGATAAGTTTTCTCCCTTCCTTCAGGCACACGTCGGCGGCGCGCTCGATCAGCGTTGAGGAGATGCCGTGGGCGATTTGCGCGAGGCAGCCGGTGCTGCAAGGGATCACCACCATGCCGTCCACAGGATATGAGCCGCTGGCGATTGACGCTCCGATATCTGAATCGAGAAGATAGCAGGTTTTCGGCGCAGGGCCGCCCGCAACCGCCCGCGGAATCTCAGCGGTCTTTGAGACATCCAGCGCCAGCTCTTCACGCAACACCTTCAGGCCGCTGCCGGAAATGACCAGGTGGATTTTCGTCACCCGGTAATCCGCTTCAAGCATCTGGAGCATCCGCCGGACAAACAGAGCTCCACTCGCTCCCGTGACGCCCATCACCAGGCTCTTCTGTTCCTGTGGCATTTACGGCGATGGTAGATGCCTTGCCGGTTAGAAGTCAAGAAAAGGTTCGCGCGAGGTTGGCAACACAGAATAATGCGACTTTTCGCAGGACCCGAGGCAGTAGGCGCGGGTTTGTGTAAATGAAAGACCCCCACCGAGAAAAAGCGCTTGCCGGGGCTACCTCCGGCCAATCCCACCATTCAGGGATCAATTCGGCGCGTTATCTATCACTGCCAACTTAACCGCTGAGGCCGGAAAATCAATCCCAGGATGATGCCGGTAAGAAAGCCTCCAACGTGCGCCCACCAGGCAACACCGCCCCCGGTTGCGGATTCAATTGCCAGCGCCTGAAAGCCCATGAAGAACTGAATGAGGAACCAATAGCCAAGCACGACGATGGCAGGAAGATGAACGGTCCAGAAAAAGAAAATCAGAAAAATGACGGTGGTGATCCGCGCGCGGGGGAAACAGACGAAATAGGCGCCCAGAATACCGGCGATGGCTCCGCTGGCGCCGATCAAGGGCAGGCGCGAGCCCGCATTGAGATCGATATGGAGAAATGCAGCGGCAAAGCCACTGATGAAATAAAGAGCCAGAAACGGACCGTGGCCGAAGCGATCTTCGATGCTGCGTCCAAAAACGAAGAGGAATAGCATGTTGCCGATCAGGTGAAGCCAGCCCGCGTGCAAAAACATGGAGGCCAGGACTGGAATCAACAGTCCTGTGAGGCTTGGGATCAGCCAGCCGTGTGGCGTAGTATATCTTGCGGGGATCACGCCGAATACCTGGATGAGGCGGTTAAGCTCGCTGCCCAGGGAAAGCTCGTACAGGAAGATGAGCGTGTTGAGAACGATCAGCGCCAGCGTACAGGACCAAAACGTCTGGCGACGGATGTTGTCGCGAAGCGGAATAGGGATCATGGATGAAGCATTGTACCTTGTTTTTCACTCATCACTGTTGGTGACTGTGGCGTTACAATCGAAAAGAGGAGCTCGGCTGTGAGCAGCGTGATGGAAATCGGAAAGAAGGGCGCAAAGCGCAACGCCTTGCTCGACGAGCTTCGAGATATTGTTGGAGAAACCCATTGTCTTTTTCGCCCTGAGGACCTGATGCTCTACGAGTATGACGGTCTCTCGACTGAGGGTCTGCCAGACGCCGTTGTCTTCCCGGCCTCCACTTCCGAAGTGGCCCGAATCGTGAG
>JASHTR010000606.1 GCA_030040455.1 Terriglobia bacterium
GGCCGCTACGCCAACCGCATTGCCAAGGGCCGATTCACGCTGGACGGCGTCACTTACAAACTGCCTATCAATGACGGCCCGAACAGCTTGCACGGAGGAATTCGAGGGTTTGACAAGAAGGTATGGACTGCGCGGGAGCTTTCCGGAAGCCAGCCGGCGGTAGAGTTGACATATCTCAGCAGGAATGGCGAAGAGGACTTCCCCGGCGACCTGCATGTGAAGGTGGTCTTTACGCTGGAAAACGACAACGCCCTTCGCATCGATTACACCGCCACAACCGACAAAGACACCGTGATCAACCTGACCAACCATTCGTACTTTAATCTCTACGGGCAGGGAAGCGGAAGCATCCTCAATGAAGAAATCATGATCAATGCCGACCGATTTACTCCCATCGATGCGACCATGATCCCGACGGGTGAAATTCGCAGCGTGGAAGGCACGCCGTTCGACTTCCGCCGGCTTACTCGCATTGGCGAGCGCATTGATGAGGACGATCCGCAACTTAAGTTCGCCCACGGCTACGACGACAATTTTGTCCTGAACCGTACAGGCAACGAGCCGACGCTCGCCGCGCGCGTCGTGGATCCCTCCTCCGGCCGGGTTCTGGAAGTCTTCACCACCGAGCCGGGTGTCCAGTTCTACACGGCCAACTTTCTTGACAGCACGATTCAAGGGAAGGGCGGCAAAATCTACGGCCGCCGGTCCGCACTTACTCTTGAAACCCAGCACTTTCCAGACTCGCCAAACCATCCCAATTTTCCCTCCACCGAGCTCAAGCCCGGCGAGACTTATCACCAGACAACCATTTTCAAGTTCTCCACAGTCTCGAAGTAAAACTGCGGCCAGCCTCCGATACTCCATCGAGTTCGTTCACACGCCGGCAGGGTTAAGAGGCGGATGCTGCTCATTGATTCGGTCCCGGCCACGTCGGCTCCGGGATGCCAGAAATTTTGCAACCTCCTTCGCTGCGGGCATTGAAGGCTGCGCCCCGATGCGGGTCACAGAGAGAGCGGCCACAGCGGAAGCGAACCGCACGGCACCCGGCGGGCTTTTCCCGTTCATCAAGGCCACAGCGAGCCCGGCATTAAACGCGTCGCCCGCTGCGGTTGAATCCACGGCGCGAACCCGAAAAGCCGGAACGAACGTGGTGGCTCCATCCGCCGTCGCCCAAAACGCGCCGCGCGCCCCCAGCTTGATCACAACGTTTTGGGGGCCCTTTTCGAGCAGCCGTGCCGCGTAACGCGCTGCGCTCTGCGGATTCAGCGCCCCAGGCGCAACCCCGCAAAGCGCGCACGTTTCAGTTTCATTGGGGGTCAGCCAAGTCACTTTCCTCAAGAGGCTCGCGGGCAGCCTGCGCGCCGGGGCCGGATCGAGGATCAGTGGGATGTGGTTGGACGACGTAATATCGGCCAGAAATGTGATGACGCTGAGAGGCACTTCAAGCTGGGTGAGGACCATTCCGGCCGAAGCGAAGCTGGGCAGCTCATTCTCGAGATCCTGAGGAGCCAAGGTTGCGTTGGCGCCGGGAATCACAATAATGGCGTTCGGTCCCCGGGAAGCAACCGAGATCAGCGCAACCCCGGATGAGACACCAGGAGTGCGCTTGACCGCAGTTGCCCGCACGCCGGCCCCCTTCAGTCCCTGACGCAGCCGCCTTCCAAACTCGTCGTCTCCCACGCGGCCAATCATGCTTACGGCGTGGCCGAGTCGCGCGACTCCCACCGCCTGATTGGCTCCCTTACCTCCAAAGAAAGTTTGGAAGCTTGTTCCGGTGAGCGTCTCGCCAAGCGTGGGGATACGCTCGACGCGCGCGACGAGGTCGAGGTTAATGCTGCCAACGACGATGATGGGTTTGAGCATGGGTAGAGGAATAGGCGGCGTCCCGGACACAGCGGAAACCCAGCGTCCCGGCGCGATCGATGCTGGGAGCCATCAAGAGATACTTGCCGTGTTCGTCCAGCCGGTAGGCGTTTGGAAAATACCAGCGGCTCCCTTGTGGCTGATAGTAACTGCCTCCTCGGAGGATCGCCGCCCGCGTGTGCGGGTCAATATATTCATCCGTCCATTGCCACACGTTGCCGATCATATCCATGACGCCAAACGGGCTTGCTCCCTTAGGGCGCGCATCGACGTCCGCCGGGCCGATGAGCGTTCGGCCTTTGTCCGGGGCTGGGACCGCCGCCGGATCCCACCGATTACCCCACGGATAGAGGCGTTCGTCCACGCCCTGCGCCGCATACTGCCATTCCCATTCGTGCGGAAGACGCTTGCCCGCCCATCGAGCATAGGCGCGGGCGTCTTCGAGCGAGACCCATGTGACCGGCTTATTACCCCATCCCTTGGGATACGTTCCGTCCTTCCAGTCGTAGAGAAAGTTGTGGTCATCTCTGGGATGATAATGCGTCGCATCCAGGAATTTCTTAAACTCGGCGTTCGTCACAGGATACTTATCAATATAGAACGCATTCACTTGAATCCAATGGGCGTGCTCCCGGCGCGGCGCGTTTTCCCAAGGGTACTCCACGTCCAAACCTGCCATATTGCCGCCCTCAATCTCAACGCCGGAGACGCGAAAGAAGAATTTTCCGCCGGGAATATAGACCATACCGGGCGGTGCGCTCGTCGCCGGCTTGCTGGCTGGCACTGGGACCAAGCGTTGCGGCAGAAAGTGCCATTGGCTCGAATAGCTTGAAAGAGGTTTTTGAGCGAGTTGATGCATCTCGCCGAGAAGCTTTCGCTCATTGGAGGTTAGATCCGCAGTCGCCAGCACTGCTCCGTACCCTTGCGGGCTCAGTCGGAAGCTCAGCCTCACCCCCGAGCTGAGGATAGCGGGCTTTAGCTCGGAACCATGCCAGAGATCGTAATAGCGCATTCCGGCCTTATAGGCTACTTCGATTTGAGGCCCATCAACGGCGAATTCATTGCGGTTGACGATAGTCCAGAGTATCCGACCGTTGCCTGGCCACTGGCTCGAGAAAACGCCGTAGCGAAGCATTGGATAGAAGGGCTGCCAGCCTGGGCTTTCCAGAATTTCCCAAAACGCTCGTTCAATTTTGCTGATTCGCCGCAATGCCTCCGCATCGCGCGGATCGATCTGATTCCAGATGCCCCAGATATTTTCCCAGCTTTCATAACCCGTGCCGTTGAAAAACGCATATTGCAGGTTGTTGGCGCGGCTGCGCGCCCAGCGGTCACAGACGTTTACCATGTAACGCGGCTCAAGCCATTTGTTCTTGCTGACCAGAGGCTCGAACGGGTACTTCCAGTAGCCCCACCCCAGGTTATTCCAGGCAATCGCGGGGTCGCTGTTTCCGCTGTCTCCACCTTCCGGCTCGAAGACGATGGGATGGCCAGTTTGATCGGAAGCAGCGCGAAAAGCAAGGGGCACTGCCGCCATGGTGTCGCCGTTGATGCCGTCGGCTCCGATTGCTGCCATGAGGCGCGCGACGGTTTCCCAATCCGGTCCCCCTTCGGGGCGGGTTCCCTGGTCCCACGGATTGTACGGAAACAACACGCGCACGCCGCGGCGGTGAAACGCAGCGACCATCGCTCGAAGTCCGGTGATCCCGCCCGGCATATCCCGGATGAGGTCGAATTGGTTTCGATTATCGATTCCAATATTGGGGTATGTTGGCCAGATGAGCACCGCGTCAATTCCGCCATAGCGCTGGTCAAGATCATCCAGATAGTGCCCCACCGTATATTCCCCTGTACCCGGATCGTAAAAATAGCGGTCTTGCGCCATCATCTGCGGTTGAATAAACGCCCTTTCGGTCCACTGCAATTCCGGCCGGCTGTATTGTTTTCCGTTGTAACCGATCCGAATGAGATGCTCCATGCGCCAATGTCGCAAGTCGTCCAGCCAAGCTTCCCAATCATCCATCGGAACGGGGCCCTCCTCATGCTGGGCGCAACACGGGCCCAAGGTCCCGCTGAGATTGGCCGGGCCGGGGATTTGTTCGCCCTCAGGCTTATACCGCGTGTCCTGAGCGCATAGTGGAACCGCCAGCAACATGATGGAGACTAAGAGAAGCACCGGGCCGTTGTGCCGCATCATTTCCTCCTTAGGTTGCCTTGAAAGCGCAACGAAAAGTTACCTCGCTTTAGGAAGAAAAGAAAGAGTTTTTGCGCCAGACGGCGCGGGCGGTGGCGCGTTTTGCGGGGGGATGAGCGCGTTCATGGAGTTCTTTGGGAAAACAAGGCATAGGTAGCTTCTGGGCCGCCAGCGCGTTGTGAGAAGCTGTGAAAAAATTAGAAGACAAGCAGAAGGCATCACGCAAAGCGGCCAAGACAAGTTGAAAGCTCAAAGTCGAGAGTCGAAAGTTTATCAAGGATACGGCCTTTAACTTTTGGCTTTCAACTTTTCTTGGCGTCTTTGCGAGAGGTGGCGGGTCAAGGAGCAAGCAAAGCGGCGGGGGTGGCGTGCGACGCGGCGCTCATGGCCTTCTCGGCTGAGAGCCGCATTGCCGGAACCAGCGCTGCTTTCTCATCCCTGAAAAAGACCAAGCGCGATGCAGAACGGTCAAAGTCCACGGTGACCACGTCACCCAGCCGGATTTGCTCGGTGGCAATAAGGTTGGAAAGCGCGAAGACCAAATGGCGCTCGATGGCGCGCTTCAGATGGCGGGCGCCAAACTTTACATCGATTCCCTCTTCCAGGAGAAAATCGCGCGCGGCCGCCGTGCAGCGGAAAATAAACTGCCTGTCTTCAGCCGCGAGCGTGACCCGCTCCTGAACCCTTCTCAATTCGATGTCGAGAATTTGCTCCAGGTGCTCGCGTTGAAGGCTGCGGAAGACAATGACACGGTCGATCCGGTTCATAAATTCCGGAGTGAATTTCCGCCGGGCTGCCTCCGAAGCAGTGCGGTAAATTTTCTGGTCCAGCTCTGGATCGCTTCCTTGCATTGTGCTTGCGAAACCCAAGCCTCCCTCCACAAGCTTGGCCATTTCCTGCGAGCCCAGATTCGAAGTCATAAAGATCATGCACCGCGTAAAATCAACCCGCTGATTATCGCCGAGAGTCAGAGTGGCTTTGTCCAGGATTCCAAGCAAGAGCTGCCAGAGAGAATCACTGGCTTTCTCAATCTCATCAAAGAGGACCAGCGAGAGTTTGAGAGATTCGGAATGGTATTGGTCGAGCACTTCCTGCGTGATCAGCGGGTGCGTCTCGCGATGGCCCAGGTAGCCGGGAGGAGAGCCAATGAGCTTGGAAATTTCGTGGCTGTGTTGAAACTCGGCGCAGTCGATCTTCAGAATAGCCCGCTCGCTACCCAACAAAACTTCGGCTGCAGCTTCGACCAGCCGCGTTTTTCCTGAACCCGTAGGGCCAAGCAGGAGAAGATTGGCGAGGGGGCGTCCCGGCGCGGCAATGCCAGCCTTAAAAACCTGGTAGGCGCGCGCTAACTGCCGAATAGCCCGATCCTGCCCTACCACCCTGCGCCGAAGGTTATCTTCGAAGCTCTGAATCTCATAGCTTTTTCGAGTGGGATCCAACATTATGCCCAGAGCGCTCATCAGCTTCCCTCCTCCTTCAAGTCTTGCAATCAAGCTCGGAAGCAAGAATATGCAACCGAAGTTCCACAGCATGACCTTCCCTCTGCTGCATAATGTCAATTATTAACTAACACATAGATGCTAGGCGAGTTATTTCTTCCTCGGTGCCAGCCGCGCGGGGAGCCATGTGGCCGGGAAGGTTTCAAATCGGGAAGACATTTTCACTTTTGATGACAAGAAGCGACCATAACGGCTATTTTCATTTTCACGGATACATCAAAGTCAGGTGAATATGGAGCGCGGGACCTTGCTGCCGCATTCTACGGGCACTTCGCGCCGGCAGTGCAGTTGAATCTTATATTTCTGAAACTTTGACGTGATCGTGACCCTGATTTATGGCGTCACGGCCTATTGATAATGCTAAGATAGTTGAAGGTCTTCTCAAAGGCAGAATGAGCGCAGGAAGTGAGCCGATGCAGTTAACTTTTTCCATTCCAGAATGCCAAGATGCTATCCGCTTCCCAGCGGGTATGCTCAACTGGAGTAAAGAGGAGTTCTTTCACTTCTGTCAGGCGAACCGTGACCTGCGGATTGAGCGCTTGCCGAATGGAGAGATCATCGTGATGTCGCCGGCTGGAGGGTATGGAAGCTTTCAAAACCTGGAGGTCGCAAGTCAGCTTGACGCATGGGCAACAAAGGATGGAAGCGGAATAGCCTTCGATTCCAGCGCGGGGTTTCGCCTCCCAAACGGTGCCATGCGATCCCCGGACGCAGCCTGGGTTGAGCTCGGGCGGCTGGGGAAATTGAGCCGTCGGGAGAAGGAGCAATTTATTCCTCTTTGCCCGGACTTTGTGATCGAGGTTGCCTCGCCCTCGGATGATGTCTCGACGCTGCGCGAGAAGATGACGCAGTATGTGGGGTGTGGCCTGCGTCTGGGGTGGCTGATCCTGCCGGAGTCGACTCAGGTGGAAGTCTATGGCCCGGAAGGAGCCGAGACGCTCAACTCGCCCGCGACCGTCAGCGCCGAGCCGGTTCTGCCAGGATTCAGGCTAGAATTAGCTTCGGTCTGGAAACCACCGTTTTAAATGAAGATTCTATGGGTGAAAGCCGGGAAAATCCTGCCGGTTGATACCGGCGGAAAGATCCGCTCTTACAATATTCTTCGAAGGCTGGCGGAACGGCATGAGGTAACTTTTCTCTCCTATTACGGTGTTTGCCGTGACGAGACGTACGAGCAGCAAGTTGTGCGTGCTTTGCGTGGAGCCGTCCCTCTTTGCACGGCGGCGTGGGATTCAACTTCGTTCCATCGCGGCCTGGACTACCTGCGGCGCTTTCCATCGGGCCTGCCTTTCGCGGTTTCCAAATTTGCTTCAGTGAAGGTGCGGCGGGAGATTGATCGCCTGGCCAGCGAGCGTTGTTTTGACGTAGCCGTCTGCGACTTTCTCTCCGCCTCGCTCAACTTCCCCCCTGATCTCCCCACGCCCACGGTTCTTTTCCAGCACAACATCGAAAGCCTGCTCTGGCGACGCCAGGCGGAAGCCGAGAAAAATGCGTTCAAGCGTCGCATCTTTCAAACGGAAGCTGCCAGGATGGAGCGATACGAGCAAAGCGCGATTCGGCGGTTCCAACGCGTCATCGCGGTGTCAAAAGAAGATTGCGAGAAGATGAAGGGACTGACGGACCCCTCCCGGATCACCGTAGTCCCAACCGGCGTCGATTTGGAGCAATACCGCCCCGATCCTGCCGTCAAGCCATCACCGTTTCTCTCGCTGTTTATCGGCTCGATGGACTGGGAAGCCAATGTGGATGGCGTGGAGTATTTTTGCCGGGAAATCTGGCCGCACGTGCTGGCGCGCGTGCCGCAGGCCCGGTTCCGGATTGTAGGCCGCAATCCCTCGGCGCGCGTTTGGAGGCTTGCGGGAGACGCAGTGGAGGTGACGGGTACTGTACCTTCGGTCGTGGACCACCTGAGAGAGGCAGCGTTGGTGGTGGTGCCTTTGCGAGTGGGCGGCGGCACGCGCCTGAAGATTCCCGAGGCGATGGCCGTAGGCAAAGCCGTCGTTTCAACTTCCGTGGGCGCCGAAGGGCTGGATGTGACGCCCGGTCGAGACATCGTCATCTGTGACGATCCCGCGGATTTTGCAAGTTCGATGGTTGCGTTGCTCGAAGACCCCGAACGTCGCCGCAAATATGAGCAGGCTGCGCTCAGCTTCGCGGCGGGATGCGACTGGAGTGGGATCTCTGAGAGATTTGCGGAAGCGCTGGGCGCGGTGGCTAATGGCGCAGCCCTCCCATTCTCTTGCGCAGAGAAGGTGTGAAACAATTATTGAGGATTGCCAATTATAGTGACAACAAGCGGCGGCCTGTGGCCGCCGGTCTTTCAGGAAAGGCCATCACTATAATTGGTGATCCTTCGTAGAAGACAAGCAAAAAGCATCCCGCAAAGCCGATAAACAAATTGAAAGTTCAAAGTCGAGAGTCGAAAGTTTATCAAGGATACGCCCTTTAACTCTTGACTTCCGACTGGTCTTGGCGCCTTTGCGAGAGGATGTTGATTTTTTCACACCTTCAGAAGCTCAGGTACGGTGATGAGAGTTCTGGTGCTCGATGGCAACGAAAACCATGCAGTCGCGGCCGTAAGATCGCTCGGGAAGTCAGGCCATTCCGTCGTAGTAGGATCATCGCATTCATGGTCGAAAGCGGGGTGGTCGCGATTCTGCGAGCGTCAATTCCATTATCCTGCCCCGCAAGAAAATCTTGAGGCCTTTGTAACGCGCATCGTGGAGGAAGTGAAGCCCGGAACGCTCGTCCTCCCGATGACGGAGCGCACCACGCTGCCGCTTTCGGAACGCAGGGAAGCGGTATTCTCGGCGGGCGGGCGGCTTGTGATGCCCCCACACCCAACCGTTCTGCGCGCCTTTGACAAGCGCCAAACCACGGAATTGGCCTTGTCGTTGGGTCTGGCCGTACCGCGCACGGTGCTTTTGGAGGATTCGGCCGATGAGGTAGCGAGCCACCTCCATTTTCCGGCCGTGCTCAAGCCTCGAAGTTCTGAGGAGATTTCTCCGGCCGGCCGGGTGCAGGCGACGGGCAGGCCCGTTTATGCGCGCAATCGCCAGGATTTCCTTATGGCTTATCGGCGGCTTCGTCAACGCTGTACGTCCGTGTTGGCGCAGGAATACGTGGAGGGCTACGGCGCGGGATACTTTGCGCTGATGCGCCATGGTGAGATGCGAGCGGAGTTCGCTCATCGGCGCATTCGCGACGTGCACCCCACCGGCTCCGGCAGTGCGGTGCGTGTGAGCGCGCGTCCAGAGCCGCGGGTGCGGGAGGCAGGCCTTGCACTGCTCAGCGCGCTCAAATGGCACGGCGCAGCGATGGTCGAGTTCCGCATCCGGTCAGACGGAGTCCCCGTCTTCATCGAGGTCAATGGCCGCTTCTGGAACTCTTTGGCGCTTGCGGTTTATGCGGGCGCTGATTTTCCGTCACTCATCGCCGCGCTCGCCGAGCACGGCGATGTGCCGCCGGTTCCGGCATTCCGCACCGGAGTTCGCTGCCGTTGGATTTTGGGTGACTTCCGCCATCTTCTTTATGTGATGGGCGGGCGGCCACCCGGCTTTCCGGGTGAATTTCCCGGGCGGATGCGCACGCTCTTCAATTTTTTACTTCCCGTTCCGGGAACCGTACACGACAATTTTACCTGGGATGATCCGCTCCCTGAGCTCGGCGACTGGCTGGATTTTGGCTTAAGGCGTCTGCCCGAGGCGTTCGGGAAAAAGCCCAGAGGTGGAGACGAGGTCCATGCTCAGAGGGGCTATTCACACTCATAGCACGTATTCTGATGGCGAGTTCACCCTGCGTCAGCTTTGCGAGGTGTTTCGAGCTGCAGGATGCAGCTTTGTCTGTGTTACAGACCACGCCGAATACTTCTCTTCCGCCAGTCTCGAATCTTATATTCAAGAGTGCAAGAAGTTATCTGACGGGCAATTTATTCTTATCCCCGGACTGGAATTCAATTGCGACGACCGGATGCACATTCTAAGCTACGGCGCCCCCGCGCTCGCCGGGAGCACGGACCCTCAGGAAGTGATCCGGCACATCCAGCGCTTCGGCGGGCTCGCCGTGATTGCGCACCCCAGAGATTCAGCCTTCCCACGGATTGAATCCTTTGAGACGCTGCCCGACGGCATCGAAGCCTGGAACTCGAAATACGATGGCCGTTATGCTCCGCGCCCCGCCGTCTTTGACCTGCTCCTCCGGCTGCAGAAGCGCGAGCCCGAAATGCGGGCTTATTACGGACAGGACCTGCACTGGAAGAAGCAATTCCGCGGGCTGCTGAACGTTCTTCCGCTGGCGGCGCCGGACCGTGCCCGGATCCTTCAGGCCTTTGCTCGTGGGGACTTTCGCGGTCAAAAATCTCGTTTGGAGCTGCCTTCAGACGGCCAGTTGCCGGAGGGCTTGGCCATGAAATTTGAGAGGGCCCACGCTCGCTCGGACCGGATGCGTTGGCTCATGAGGAGCGCCAAGAAGACGGCAGATCGCGTTGGAGTTGCCTTGCCTCGGCCGCTGAAGTCCCACCTGCGAAGGATATTCTGAATGCTTCATCGAGGAAGGGTATTTTTGATGTTTCACGAGCTTGAAATGCCTGGCCGCGCGCCGTGCGATTCATCGCCGGGCTACGTGCGTTATGTCGTCCGGGAACCGTATTTCCGTGAATACCTGATACGTCTGAAGAGCGCTGGGTTGCGCGGCCTGAGCGTAGGTGAAGCCCTGGCAGGCACGGATTCCTCCATGCCAGGCGTGGTGATTACATTTGATGACGGCTGCGAAACGGACTATCTGGCGGCAGCCCCCGCGATTCAGGCGGTAGGATTCCGCGGGACGTTTTATGTGGTTTCGGGCTTTGTGGGAAAGCCGGGTTATATTGGGCGAGGGCAACTTCGTTCTCTTAACGAGGCGGGCTTCGAGATCGGGAGCCATTCGATGAGCCATCCCTATCTTACGGAGCTTGACCCCGGCCGGCTCAAGGAAGAAGTTTCCAACTCCAAAGACCAGTTAGAGCAGATGATCGGGAGGCGAGTTGATCACTTTTCGTGTCCCGGCGGTCGTTGGAATCGCACCGTTTTGGAAGCCTGCCGCGAGGCACAATATGCCTCGGTCGCCACAAGCCAGATCGGGACGAATTCGCCTGAGACCGCTTGTTTCCGGCTGCGGCGCGTGGTGGTAGGAAGAAGCCTGCCGGCAGCCACTTTGGATGCCTGGTCCCGTGGGCAGTCATTATTCTGGCCCCGAGCCAGGCAGGTGGCGCGCGACGCCCTAAAGAGCTGGGCGGGGAATCGGACCTATGAGCGGCTCCGATCCGCCGTGCTTAACCGCTGATTGGCGCGTGGATTGTAACCGCTCGAAAGGTCCGGGGTGGAGGAGCGGCTTCGTTTATTGGCCGCGCCGCTTATCGCGCGCATTTCCGCCCGGCAGACGGCGACCTCCGACGCGGGTTTCTGCTTTGAGCAGTTTTATCTTTCGGCTCGTTCGCTTGCCGAGCTTCTGGTTTAAGAAGCGCCCCTTGCCCACACTCTTCTCCGTGGTTCTTATAGAAAATGAGTGATGAGTGAATAGATGGAATTATTGATTCGTTGAATCAATGGCTCAATTACCCTATCATCCCGTTATTCAACGAATCGATTCTCACCACTGATCACTCATCCGTGTTGCGTTCAGCGCCCGCTGTCGTCTTCAACCAGCATCGTTCCTGAGATATGATCGTGCCAGGCCAATCCATCACTGTCCATGGCGGCCCAGAGGAAGCCCAGCATGAAGGAAGCGATGGAAACAAGATAACCAAAGGCTCGCAGGAGAGATTCCTGCCGCGTGGGCGGGTCGCCGTCCAGGCTGCGAACTGACAGCCCCAGGGCGGATTGTCCTGGGGTTGAGAGCGTCAACGCGCCGAAGAGTCCAAAATAGGCAAAAATCCAGAAACCCACTAAGAACACGACCACCGCAAAGTTAAGCGGCGCCGCATGGATTTTTCCTCCCACAAGCCCAAAGAGAGCAGCAAAGAGGACACCTGCGGCCAGCAACACTCCCGCGTCCTCAACGCCGGCAAGAAATCGCCTGCTGAGAGGCGCGCTTGCCGGTTCGGAGACGTTAAAGTCCTGGTTCCGCTCCACCGTATTCAGTGAAGCGTCGATAGGATCGGCTTGCAGCACGAAGTCGGAAGCGTTTTGCAAGGCAGCACGAGGGGTGCGACGCCGCTCTTCCAGGTCTCTGGCCAGAGGAAGGGAATCCCGTTTTAGCCCTCCAGGGCTTGAACCTCGGTCTTCGAATGTCAGATCGATCTTCTGCCCGCCGCGCAATCGGCTCGCAGGAGCAGCAGGACCCTCCGATTCGGTCTCCGCATCAAAACTGAATTGCAGGCTCAGGTTATTTTCTGCGTCCCGGCGCAGATTGGAGCGCCGCCGACGGTAGCCTGCCACTTGGCCGGAAATCTCGTGGGCCCAATCGGTCCCGGAATCCTCGCGAGACGACCCACGCGCCGGAAGCTCAAACTCCGCAATGGGTGCGACCGAATGCGGCGATGGGAGCGGCTGCGGAGGCGTTTCCCCAAGCAAGCTTTCGCCTTCAGAGGCTGGAAAATCAGGGGCGTTTCTTCCTTGCCGGTCCGTGGGCAACGCAAAGCGATACCCACACTTCTTACATTGCTTGATATCCGGAAAACTGACGTATCCGCATTTGGGACATCTCACCGCCCGCTCCCTCAACACGATCATTTCGCGCTGGCCGCGTTCATCGGTCCGCTTGAATCATAACAAATGGCTCAGGCAAAGCAAAGTTGGTTCGGGTAAAATACCCTATTGGGGCATGCTCACGCTATCGAGCGAGTTCACCCGCCGCCTCAAGGGTGGCGCGTTGTGTGTTTTTGGATTGGCGCTGTTCCTCTTTTTCCTGGGTCTGCCGTCGCCGCTGTCCGGCCAGCAGCCTTGTTTTGTTCCTCCTGCGTTCCAAAATCCTCAGACCACGCTCAGTCTCCGAGCCGATTCCCAGAGATGGATCAATCAGGTTTATACCGGGCGCGGGAACGTGCTGCTCACCTACCGGGAGATGCGCTTGAGGGCAGATTCTGTAACCTACGATGATTCAACCGGCGAGGTGATTGCCCGGGGGCACGTGGTTTTTGACGATCCTCGCGGGCATCTCGAGGCGGAGCAAGCGAATTATAACGTTTACACCGATCACGGCTGGTTCTCCAAGGCCCATGGCTACCTCCATTACCCATCGCCTAGCCCGCACAGCACGACGCCTCCATCATCGTTTTATGTTAACGCGGAAAAAATCACGCGCGTCGATCAGGATACTTATACCCTTGAGAAGTCCCGCGTCAGCTCCTGCGAAAGGGCGGACCGCGGGGTGGCTGTTGCCATGTCAAACGCCAAGCTGGAAGTCGGGCAGCGGGTGACGGGCCGGGAGGCGATTTTTCGCTTCCTTGGCATTCCGGTCTTCTACGTGCCAGCGGTCGTCGTCTCGGCGTCGCGCCAGGATCGGCAATCCGGTTTCCTGCTTCCCCGCATCGGCGAGAGCACCCAGAAGGGGTTTATGCTGGGTGACGCATTTTTCTGGGCGATGAACCCAAGCACGGACCTGTTGTTGGGGCTTGAAGATTTCAGCCTGCGGGGGCTCGGCGTCTCCGGACGCTTCCGCGCCCGTCCTAGCGCTTCGTCAGAGATCTCAGCAGACTTTTTTGGGATTGACGATCAAGCCAGCGGCCCGCTGCGGTCCATCCGCGCGCCCGGAGGAAGTTTTAACATTACCGGCGATTCCGACGACATTGGCGCAGGCTTTCGGGGCGTGGTGGACGTGGACTACGTTAATTCACTCGCCTTCCGTACCACCTGGTCGGACAATTTCAATACCGCTGTTTTTTCCGAAGCTCAACAGATGGGTTTCGCAACGAAAAATTTTGACGCCTACAGCATCAATTTTTATGCTTCGCGCTACCAGAATTTCCTTTCCGCCGCGCCCGTGAACGAACAATCCATCATCATTCGCCAGGTCCCGAGCGCATCGTTCTCCGGCATGGACCAGCAAATCGGCCAGTCGCCTTTTTATTTCGCCTTCGACACCTCGCTCGATGGCGTGGGACGCTCTGAGCCGGGGTTCGCTACACCCACCCTGACCGACCGGGTGGACCTATTCCCGCGCCTGGTGATGCTCTTGCACCCGTTCTGGGGGTTCCACCTCACCCCGACCTTCGGAGTCCGCGAAACCTATTACGGAACCAGCCTCAAGCCGGATCATACCCCCGTGAACCGCTTTCTTGGCGAATTCACCTTGGATCTTCGCCCTCCCACCTTTGAAAAAACCTTTTCCCATTCTATTCTTGGGCACAAGTTCAAACACGTGATCGAGCCGGATATCCAATACCAGCTTGTTAAGATAAGCGATCCCCAAAGCATCTTTGACATCGTTCGATTTGACGATACGGACGTTCTGACCGATGATAATGAAATTCAGTTTTCCCTCACCAACTCTCTTCTCGAGCGTAAAGACGGGTCCAGCAGCCAGGGAGGCTCGGCGCGCGATTTAATCTCCTGGACGTTGACACAAAAATATTTTTTTGATCCGACCTTCGGCGGCGTGGTTCAACCCGGGGATCGCATCGCCATCGCACCAACGCTTTCGCTCACGGGCTTCGTCTTTCCGGAGGGGCGCAACCTCTCTCCGCTGAATTCGCTCCTGAAGTTTTCACCGACTTCACGGTTTGACGCCGAGTTGATCACGGACCTTGCTCCGGAGGGAGGAGGGTTGCTGGATGCGGGCGTCACCGCCCGCGTTCAAAGCCATACGCTGGACTTGGCCTTCACCGATTTCTTCGTCAACCATACCGTCCTTCTTCCGGCGCCCATTGCCCCCTCCATCCCGATCACTTCGCTTCCCACCTTTCATTTGCTCAACATGACAGCGAGCCACGGAGATCCGGACCACAAAGGGTTGAGCGAGGCGTTTCGAATTGATTACAACCTTTCGCAAAACATCGTTGAGGATTTCGTCGGCCAGGCCAGCTACAACTTTGGTTGTTTTGCTCTCAACGCGCAGTACGAGCGATTCAACCTGGGGTCCATTCGCAATGAGAACCTCTTCCGTTTGTCCATTACCCTGGGCAATGTCGCCACCTTCGGCAGCCTTAAACCGGCGCAGTTCCTCCAGCGGCAACTGAGGGATATTCCCTAAGCAAGCTCTCGGATCCAAAGTGGCAGCAAGCGGGCGCCTGCACAGGTGCTTTGCAATCTCAAACGTCCGCGACTTTGACGTGATTCAGAGTTGCGAGCGCGGGGAGGGACGTGGAGGGCTCTGATGCGGATGTCTTCTTAAATTGCTTACTCAACGCGAGACCCTGTTGTTGATACGAGGAGCCGATGCCTTGACCGTACAATTTGTGAGGAGGAGCGGTCATCTTATGATAGATCAGGCGGCCGACCTCCCTTCCGTCTTCCAACAAGATCGGCACCTCATGGGCGCGTACTTCGAGCACCGCCGTTGTGCCTTTAATCTCTCCCGTGTTTCCAAACCCAAACCCCGGATCGAAGAACCCCGCGTAATGCACCGTAAACTCACCGATCGAGGGGTCGTAGGACACCATCTCCGCCGCGTAATCCGGCGGAACGCTGATCTTCTCCTTTGAGGATAACAAGTAGAACTCGCCAGGGTTAAGCACCAGGCTGCCGCCTAGCGCCTCAGCCCGAAGCGGCTCCCAAAATTCATTTGCATCGTATGTTCCGATGCTGGAAAGCTCGATCGGTGCCTGCGTTTTCCTGGCCTTGTACGCTACAATGCTCTCCCTTGAGCCGCCGAGGTCGATAGAAATTCGCAGCCCTTCCCGTATCACGGGGCCGCCGGGACCTTCCCCGGTTTCATAATAGATCAGTTGCCTTTTCTTAGCTAACCTGCGCAGTTGCTCATCGTCAGATTGTGGGTTTCCTCTGAAGAATCGCAATTGGTTAAGCTTTGTCCCCGCTTTCACAACGATTGGGAATGTTCGCGGCACGATCTCTACGTAAAGTCCGCCCGAATAGCCTTCGCGGACCACTTCAAAAGTTGATTCACCTTCAGTCATCAACCGGGTGAAAATGTCCAAGCGGCCGGTTGTACTTTTGGGGTTGGCCTTGCCTCCCACATCAGACGGTAGCGCGAGACTTTCCAGCAGCGGGGCGATGAATACGTTCCCGGGCGTTAGCAACGCCGGCTGTTTCAGGTCAAGCTCTTTAACCAGCAATTCCTTGATCTTTGGGCCGATCAGAGACTTCTCACTGGGCAGGAAACTCGCCTTGACCTGGTAGGCTACGTCTCCCAGGCGCAAATCTATGCTTGCTGGCTGGATTTGGTCGTCGGCAACCCTGGGAGCGATAATTTTCCCTGTTTCTATTAGAGTCCGGATGGTTTGCGAGGGCAGAATTCCAGAGCCAACCCGCTCGGGTTTCAGTTGTCGGAAAAGACTTGCTGCGGCCTCGTCCTTTTTCATTTGAGCTCCTCCTGGCCAAAGCGGGCAAGCTGGTGAGCAAGGTTGCGGACAGCAGGATAAAGGCCTCGGTAGACAGGATAGAGCCGATCGTAAAGCCGGGCATTCTCCATATCCGGCGTCACACGCTCACGAATTTGAATTGCCTGTTCAGCAGCCTCAGCAACCGACCGGTAAATGCCTCCTCCCACGCCCGCGAGCAATGCCGCGCCGAAGGCCGATCCCTCGGATTCGAAAAGAGTCACCAGATCTTTGCCGTAGACATCGGCCTGGATCTGCCGCCAGAGGGAGCTGCGCGAGCCACCACCCGAAGCTCGGATTTGATTGACGCGTATTTCCATATTCTTGAAGATCTCCAGCGAATCGCGCAGGCTGAACGCCACGCCTTCCAGGATAGCCCGGATCAAATGACCGCGCGTGTGGGATGCCGTCAGGCCAAACCACATTCCCCGAGCTTCCGCGTCGAGGTGCGGCGTCCGCTCACCCATCAAGTAAGGGAGAAATAAGAGGCCATCACTTCCGGCTGGAGCTTTTCTGGCCTCTTCAATGATGATGTCATAGGGATCGGCGCCTACCTGGCGCGCATACCAGGATTCGGACTCGCCCAGTTGCTCACGAAACCATCGCAGCGAAAGCCCCGCGCCTTGCGTGACGCCCATCACGTGCCACTTCCCAGGGACCGCGTGGCAGAACGTATGGATGCGGCCGCCCGGATCAAGCTTAGGGCTTCCCGTGTAGGCGAAAATGACGCCGGAGGTTCCGAGCGTTGCAGAAGTAAGGCCTGAGGAGACAATGCCGTTGCCCACCGCGCTCGCCGCCTGATCTCCCGCGCCAGCCACTACCGGCGTTCCGGAGCGCAGCCCGCTTAGAAGGGCGGCTTCGCTCGAAATTTCGCCGGTGACTTCGGGGGATTCGTAGGCGCGTGGCAATAAACTGCGTTCAATCTGCAAGCTGTCCAGGATTTCGTCCGACCACTGGCGGTGAGCGACGTCGAAGAGAAGCGTTCCTGAAGCGTCAGAAACGTCCGTGGCAAACTGGCCGGTGAGTTTGAAACGGACGAAGTCCTTGGGGAGCAGAAAATGCGCCGCGCGGCCATAAACCTCTGGCTGATGGTCCCGAATCCAAAGCAGCTTGGGCGCGCTGAAGCCCGTGAGCGCCGGATTCGAAACGAGTTGAACGAGCCGATCCCGGCCCACCCGGGAAGTGATCCAATCGCACTGCGCCTGACTTCGCTGGTCGCACCAGATGATGGCAGGCCGAAGAACAGCGTTCGCCTTATCCAGCAAAGCCACCCCGTGCATCTGGCCGGAAAGGCCCACGGCGGCAATGTCAGCGCCCTGAATTTCCGCCTGCTGTAGCGTGGAACGGATAGCCGCCAGAGCGGCTTGCCACCAGTTTCCCGGGTCCTGCTCCGCCCACCCGGGTTTAGGCATCCGCATGGGTTCATGAGCCGACGTGGCGGCGGAAACGACGTGGCCGTCGGGGCGCACAATCACGGCACGCGTCCCGGTGGTGCCAACGTCAATTCCCATCATGTAGGGCATAAGAAAAACAACCGTGATGAGTGACGCGTGCCACTCATCACTGATTTTTCACTTGTTCCCATTTTCCGGCTCGGGCAGAGCGCTCAACCGCATCCAGCACCGCCTGAATTTTTACCCCGTCGTAGAAGTTCGGCTCGGGCAGGCGATCTTTCTCGAGAGCCACCAGGAAGTCGTGGATGGCGTGTACGAAGGTGTGCTCGTAGCCGATAATGTGGCCCGGCGGCCACCATGCGCCCGCGTAAGGATGCACGGTCTCGGTCACATTAATGGTTTTATAACCTTGTTCCCCCGGGGGATCAGCGCCTTCATAGAGCTCGAGCTCGTTCATGCGCTCCAGATTAAACGCCAGGCTTCCCTTGCTTCCGTAAATCTGGAAAGTATTGAAGTTGCGGCGCCCTCCGCAGAAGCGAGACGACTCAAAGACGCCCACACTGCCGTTTTTGAAGCGGGCAAGAAAGTTGGTGTCGTCATCCACGGTAACGCGACCTTTACCCTTCTTCCCGCGGGCGCCCCACGCCCCCTCCACCGTATCCGGCAGCGGACGTTCTTTGATGAACGTCGTCATCTGCGCGGTAACGGACTCAATATCGCCATTGAGGAACTGCGCGAGGTCTGCCGCGTGTGACCCAATATCCCCGAGCGCGCCGCTGCCCGCCACTTTTTTATCCAGCCGCCATACAAGAGGAAACTTGGGGTCAAGAATCCAGTCCTGAAGGTAGGCTCCGTGATAATGGTAAATCCTGCCAAGACGGCCCGCCTGCATAAGCTTCCGGGCAAAAGCGACCGCGGGAATTTTGCGGTAATTGTGCATCAACATATGCTTGACGCCCGCTTTTTCAACCGCCTGGAGCATCTCCTTCGCTTCGGCGAGCGAATTTCCGAGCGGCTTCTCGCAAATAATGTGTTTGCCGTTGGAAGCCGCTGCAATCGCCATGGCGTGATGGAGATTGCCAGGGGTCGAGACATCAACCACATCAATGTCTTTTCTCCGGACCACTTTGCGCCAGTCCGTTTCCACCTCTTCCCAGCCAAATTGGCGGGCTGCCACCGCCGCTGCCTTCGCGTCTCGCCCGCAGATCACCTTCATCCGAACCTGATATTTTCCCGGGAAGAACCGCCCCACCTGGCGATAGGCGTTGGAGTGCGCCTTTCCCATGAATTTGTACCCTAGCAGTGCAACATTAAGTTCCGTCATGGGTGCTCCTTAGCTGCGAGATGCTCCGAATCCGTACTTACCTTAACACCTGGCCCCTGACACCTGAAACCTGCTTTTCCTACGCCCACCACATTTCCGAAAGCTTCTCTCTAATAATGATCTGGTTGAGGAAACTGGCAGCCTTTGATAGCCCCTCATCCACGGACATCAAGCTGTCTTCGTGTTCGATGGAGAGAACGTCGTCATAGCCGACCATCTGGAGGGTGGAGACAAAATCTCCCCAGAAGTCGGGGCCATGGCCGTAACCCACGGTGCGGAAAATCCACGAACGGTTCTTCTCATCACGGTACGGCTTGTTATCCAGTACACCGTTCACCTTGTAATTCATGTCGTAAAGCCGCGTATCTTTGGCGTGCACATGGAAAATGGATTCGCCGAGGGCGCGGACGGCAGCGCAAGGGTCAATTCCCTGCCAGAACATATGGCTGGGATCAAAGTTGCAGCCGATTGCCGGTCCTGCTTCAGCGCGAAGTTTCAGCAGGGTTTCCGGCGAATAGGCCACAAAGCCGGGGTGCATCTCGATGGCGATCTTAACGCCGTGACTTTCCGCGAACTGCGCCCGCTTCCTCCAATAGGGGATCACCTTCCTTTCCCACTGCCATTTGAGCAAGTCCGGATAATCCGGAGGCCAGGGAGTGGTGACCCAGTTGGGATATTTGGCGCTGTCTGAATCTCCCGGACAGCCGGAAAAATCAATCACGCGCGTCACCCCAAGCTTCTCCGCCATCAGGATGGTCTTTCGGCTGGTTTCCTGGCTGGTATCGGCAAAATTCTTGTTTGGGTGAAGGGGATTGCCGTGACAACTGAGGGCGCTGATGGTAATGCCCTGGTCGTCGAGCTTTTGTCTGAACTCTTTCAACTTCGCCGGCGAGCTCAGCCACTCCAGCTTGACGTGTGGATCGCCAGGGTAATTCCCTGTGCCCAATTCGACCGTGCGAATTCCCAGCGGCTTGATTTTCCTGATCACATCATCCAGACTCAACTTAGCCAGCAACGTAGTGAAAAGTCCGACTTTCATGGTTCGCCTCCCATTGAAATGCGGAATCGCCCGGAAGCAGCGGTGGTAAACGCTAAATTTATCGGTCAGAGGAGCTTGCGTCAACTGAAAAATGAAAATCACAGCCAACCCGCCGGAAAACACTCCAACGCTTGAACGACGCTTGGGCGGCCTTATCGACGCCCACGTTCACCTCTGGACCAACGATTTCCGCAAGTATCCGCTGGCCGAAGGGCGCACACCCGCAGAGATGAAGCCGCCGGTATTTTCGGATATTCTCCGCTATGCGCGGCCGGAGAAAGTGACCCGCATCATTCTCATCCAAGTAAGTTATTACGGATTCGACAATTCCTATATGCTTTCTCGAATCCGGAAGCAGCCACGCACCTTTCGGGGGGTAGCTATGATTGACTGGCATGGGAACAATCCCGAAGCGAAGATGCGAGAGCTTGCCCGCCGCGGCGTGCGAGGCTTCCGAGTGGTTCCCCATGAGGCGTCAGACCTCCTGGAGGGGAACGGACTGGACAGGATGTTTCGCTATGGGGCCCGAGAGAACCTGGCGATGTGTTTCCTGATCGGCCCGCAGATGCTCCCCGCGCTCCGCCGGCAATGCGAGAAATTCCCAGCCACTCCGGTAGTGATCGATCATCTGGCTCGGATCGGCTTGAAAGGCCCCATTACTCAATCGCACATTCGCGCGCTTACGGCGCTTGCAAATTGTCCGGCGGTTAAAGTCAAAGTGTCCGCCTTCTACGCTTTGGGCAGGAAAAAACCGCCCCATAAGGACCTTATACCCTTCATCCACCAGGTCTTCGACGCTTTTGGCCCCCGGCGGCTGATGTGGGGTTCTGACAGTCCTTTTCAGCTACAAAACGAGACCTATGAAGATAGCCTAGGACTCGTGCGCGACCACCTGGATTTTTTGTCTTGGGAGGACAAGGAGTGGCTGCTCCGCCGGACCGCCGAAGAAACTTTCTTCACAGGAAGGTCCGCCTGAAAGGCGCGGAAAGCGGAGACGCGACCGGCTGAACGTTATAAGGGTTTTCCTACAGCTTCGGGTCCTCTTCCTCCCGTTGTGCTTCCCGCCACTGCGCGCGGCGGGCGAGGGGAACTGTGATGCCTACCGAGCGATAAGCCAGGATTAGCGAACCCAGAACCGACGGCAGGAGGGGCGCGCGGATGGCAGCCTGTGGGGACTCGCGGAGCAAGGAATCCCGGAAACTGGAAAACGCAATCTGGCTTTCAAAAACTCCTCCACTATAAGACACAATCAGCTTCCCGCTTCCCGCAGCCAGAGTTGGTGGGAAGTGGTGGGTGATGATGGCGAGGGCCAGCCGAGCCAAGTCGTTTCCCGCATTTTCCAGGATCATTCTGGCAACACGATCTCCCTTTTGGGCGATCTCATTGACGCACACCGCAAGCCCCGCCAGATGGCCATGGGACCATTCACCGGAATGATATCTCGCCATCAAATCGTAGGGGGAATCCTCATCCAGCCTCTCGAAAAGCGCCGGGGTTAATTCTGTCGGATCGCCAAACCCATCAAACTGCGCCGCCACCGCGCGAACTGCTTCCCGACCGATCCAATAGGCGCTTCCCTCGTCGCCAAAGAGATGACCCCACCCGCCAGCCCGCATTTCCACTCCAGCCGCATTAACACCTCTGGCCACCGAGCCGGTCCCGGCAATCACGATGACTCCTGGCTCGCCCCCGGTCGCGCCCGCCAGCGCGTTTACCGAATCATGGACCACAAGAAGGCTTCGTGCCCTGACGATCCGCGCGAGAATCCGGCGTTTGATTTCCGTCTCACCCGTCATTCCGAAGCAGGCCGCGGCGAGTTCCACACGCTCGGGCTTGGCGAGACCGGCAGCCGCAAGGGCCTTCTCCAAACAGACTTGGATAACCGCTTCGAGTCGCGCCGGACCTCCAGGTTCTTCGGTGTGGTTGCTCGGCCCCGCCGTGACGCCCGCCAGGATCGAACCCGTTTCGTCCGCCAGTACGGCCCGAGTGCTGGTTTGGCCGCCGTCAACCCCGAAGAATAGCTCCATGATTCGTTCCCCAATGCTGGGCCCGCTTGGCCTTATTGAATCTGCGGGCTCGACCGCCGGAGTCGGGAAAGCGAAAGTCGGCGCTACCCGGCCCAAGGCAAAATATTAACACTTTCCATTCAATGCATAGAACGGAAGTCGAAATCGAAAATATCTTTAATCTGGCTTCTTGCCGGGAATGCGATAGAATGTTGCGCTATTTGGAAGATGGCTTTCGAAGCAGGATAGCACGGGGTTGTATTTTAACTCCGCACCCTTTCTCATTCGACCGGACAAGCCGCAGGCTTAGAACAGCAAGCCTGCGCTGCCCCCTCAATGGGGGCTATTCAGAGAGAGTAGAATCAAACGAGGTTCAAAGCATGGAAAGAAGGAACCTGGTCGACATCGATGGGAATGCAGGCATGGCCTGGAAGGTATATGCCTTCCTTGGCGTGAGCGCGATATTGCTGGTTCTCAGTAGTTATCCAGGGCGAGCGCAGTCTGCTTCCGGCAATACGACGGCAATTGAAAACGGCCAGAAGCAATTCGTGGCGAACTGCTCGTTCTGCCACGGCGCGGAAGCGACCGGCGGGCGTGGCCCGGACCTGGTGCGCTCGAAGCTGGTTGCGGATGATGAGGGGGGCAACCGGATCGGCGAAGTCATACGGGACGGTCGCCCGCAGAAGGGGATGCCAGCATTTACGATGACGTCGGAAGAAATCCAAGACATTGCCGATTTTCTCCACTCGCGCGTGCTTGCTGCGGAGCATTCGCGGACCATGGGAAACGGAGGCTACCCCTTGTCACGCTTGCTCACCGGCAATGCCGAGCAAGGGAAAGCCTATTTTGACGGGGCGGGCGGCTGCTCCACTTGCCATTCGCCCGCAGGAGACCTGGCGCACATCGCGGGGAAGTATGAACCTCTTCAGCTTGAGCTGCGGATGCTCTACCCGCGCGGAGTGACTCCCACGGTGACGGTGACGCTGCCTTCGGGTGAAAACGTTCAGGGCGAGTTGGTTCATCTGGATGAGTTCAACGTCGCCTTGCGCGATGCGTCGGGCTGGTACCGCTCGTTTTCAAGAAGCCGGGTACGGGTTAGCGTTCACGATCCGCTGGCCGCGCACCAGGCGCTCCTGAGCAAGCTGACTTCCGACGATATGCACAACCTGTTTGCTTATCTCGAGACGCTGAAATAACTCTGTCCGCAGATTACGCAAATTTCACGGACGTTCCGCGGGGTCTAGGCGTGGCGACGTGAAGAGCGGGGCGGGAATTTAAGACGCTGCGCCTCGGCAATCTGCGGATTCATTAAGTGAGGGATCTTATGGTGCTTATCCGGATGTTGGAAGCGAAGCCGCGGCGACGGTTAAGTTGGATGCTGGCGCTCGGGCTCGCGCTCGTTGCGCTGCCGCCCGCTTGCCTCGCGCAGGGGCTTTCGCCGGCCGCGCTCCTTCAACCTGCGACCAGCACGTGGCCCACTTACAACGGCGATTATTCGGGCCGCCGCTTCAGCACGCTCCATCAGATTGATGTGCTCAACGTTAACCATCTCAGCCTGGCTTGGGTGTTTGAGACCCACACACAGGCCATCAAGTCAACACCGCTTGAAGTAAACGGCATTCTTTATTTTTCTGTGCCGGACCACGTATGGGCTGTGGATGCCCGCACGGGTCGGATGATTTGGCATTATCACCGTGCCTCCGAAGGCGATCATATCGGCCAACGTGGTGTCGCCATGTACGGCGACTGGCTCTATCTCACTACGCCGGACGCTCACCTGGTGAGCCTCAACGCCAAAGATGGCAGCGTGCACTGGATCATTCAGCTTGCGGACCCGAACCTCGGCTATTTTTCAACAATGTCGCCGCTCGTCATCCGCGACCATGTGATTACCGGTGTTTCCGGCGATGTGACGGATATTCCCGGTTTTCTCGAAGCCATTGATCCGGAGTCCGGCAAAGTCCAGTGGCGCTGGTACACAGAGCCTAAGCCGGGCGAGCCGGGCTCCGAAACGTGGCCCCGACACGGCGACGCCATCCGGCACGGCGGCGGTATGACGTGGATGACCGGCACGTATGATCCCGGACTGAATCTGCTCTACTGGGGCACGGGCAATCCCAATCCTGTGCTAGCGGGCACGCCGCGGCCGGGCGACAACCTTTTTACTTGTTCAATCGTTGCGCTCGACCCGGATACGGGAAAGCTCGTGTGGTATTTCCAGCCTTCCCCGCACGACGTTCACGATTGGGACGCGGTGGAAACCCCGGTGCTCTTCGATGCCCCTTTTAACGGCCAGCCGCGCAAGCTGCTGGCGCAAGCCAGCCGCAATGGTTTCTTCTTTGTTTTAGACCGCACTGATGGCCGGCATCTGGTCACCGCCCCCTTCATCAATATCAACTGGGCTTCAGGCATCGACTCGCGAGGCCGCCCCGTGGCCAAGCCGGGTCGTGCTCCTCGCCCGGACGGCGCGCTTGTGGAGCCCTCCTCCGATGGCTCCACGAACTGGCTGGCGCCCAGCTTCGATCCGCAAACCGGCTTATTCTACGTGAGTGCGCGGCGCGTGTTCAGCGTTTTCTACCTGACGGCAACGGGCAAGGCGGAGGGATGGGCTGGCACGGATCGCGGACTTTGGTCCGATGCCGCCATCCGCGCCATTGACTATCGCACCGGGAAGATCATCTGGGACCACGAGATTGGAGGAGGAGAGGGCAGCGCGGGTATCCTCGCCACGGCCGGCCATCTTCTTTTCACCGCAGACAATTCCGGCAATATGCTGGCCCTCGCCCCCGCCACCGGCAGGACGCTTTGGCACGTCAATCTTGGAGGCCGCATGGAGAGTGATCCTGAGACATTTGAACTCGATGGCCGCCAGTACCTGGTGGTGAGCGCGCAAGATCTGCTCTTTGCCTTTACGCTTCCGTATTAACTGTTAATCCGTCGGCATCGGGTAGTGTCCTGAAACCCCCCGCAGCAGGCTTGGGAACAGAGAAAGGGTAATCGCGGGAAGGTGCGGGAGTTTCGGCTGGTCGCGCGCCAAACCATCTGGAGAACCGATGGGTCCGTGATCCCTGAGCGGAATTAGGTCGCGAGCGCCCGTTCCTGACCCCGGCTCGGGGCATCCGAGCTTCCCATCACTCCAATAACGTCTTGCCGTCGCTCAACTGCGATTCTTGGGCTTGGACTGCCCAGTTGAGAGTTCCCGAGGCTTCTGATTTCAAATTCTCCAACAGGTGCTTATCGTCACTCGCG